>JAFVWD010000123.1 GCA_017501865.1 Clostridia bacterium
CAAAAAAAGACAACCACTCGTGAGTGGTTGCCCGAGATTGTAATGCGGTGCTAAACTTTCAGTGCCCCTTTGAGGGGCTAAGCCAGTATTCGCCCCTTATAGGGGCAGAGCAAACCACCAGTTTACTGGTGGTTATGATTTCATACTTTTATTAGTTATTAAATTTAAAGCGAAGTTTAATGAGAATAAGAAGATTCCTACAAAAATTCCGAAGTGGATGTTACCCTGGAAAACTTCTATTCCGATATTTTGAAAATTGTTTATTGCTAAAGTGTAAAGAATAGGGGATAATATAAAGCAGAGGACAGAACCGGCACAAAGAATGCAGTTTGCAGTTGCTTTAAGTGAAGGAGCTGAAATAAGAATGAATACAAAATTTAAAACTCCGAACACAACCGCAAGATAAAGAAGTAGGAGCGAAATGAATATCATAGCGAAATTTATGCCCAGCTCTTCTAATTTTATAAGATTTATAACCGAGCCCCAATTTACAGAAAGTAACTTATTCAGGGTGAAATCCAGAAGTGAAAACTTACTTGTGTCATTGCTTAAAAACGGTAAATTGAAGATGTATGACGCAATGGGTAAAATAAGTACTACCAATGGAACAAAGGTGAATATAAACCTTATTATTCTGAGTTTATTGCCAAAAAGAGAGCTCTTGAAATTGCCTGTGAAAATTCTGAATTTTGCCCAGGCAGCTTCTGCTTTTTTTGCATCTGCCTCTAACATATTTTCCCAATCGTAGTTTGGTATGTTTGTTCCGCAAAACGGACATTCGGCTTTTATATGCCAAAAACTCAAATGCTTATAACAATGTGGACAGTTTGCCATAACGGACACCGCCTTTTAAGATTAATAATCTAATACGCGAAGAATGTTTTTAGTTTCAAGGTTGAGCTTTGCGATTTTTTCACGTGCATCCTTTTCATTCATTAATGGTGTTATGAATGAAATTTCAGTTTGAGAAGCGCCTTCGTAATTTAATATCTGTGCTCCGTCAAATGTTGCATTTATTTCGTTAAGAGTTTTATTGTAATCTGCAACCGCCGCTCTTATGTAAAGTGATGAGCTTTGTTCATCGGGGGTTATAACGTAATCGTTTTCTGCAGGACCCCAACCCAATAATTTTCTTTTTTCGAGGTGCTTTGCACAATCGATAACATCTGCTACAACAGCACTTGCAGTAGGGAATTTACCTGCGCCCTTGCCGTAGAATACTACATCTCCAACAGCATCGCCTCTTACAAGAATTGCGTTAAATACGTCGGTAACAGAAGCTAACTGACAGCCGTTTTTAATAAGGCAAGGTCCTACTGTTGCAGAAATTTTGCCTGATTCTAATTTTTTTGCTCTGCCTATAAGCTTTATTACACCGCCCCAGGCTTTTGCATAGTCAACATCCTCTTTGGTAATATTTGTGATACCCTCTGTCTGAACCTCATTAGGATAAACGTGCTTCTGAAAACAAAGTGAAGCCAGAATACAGATTTTTCTTGCGGCATCGTGACCTAAAATATCTGCGGAAGGATCTCTTTCTGCGTAACCGTTAGCCTGAGCCAATTTCAATGCTTCATCAAAATCCATACCCTCATCAATCATTTTTGTGAGGATGAAGTTCGTTGTACCGTTAAGAATACCTGCAACCTCATCTGTTTCGTTTGCAGCGAGGCATTGGTTTATAGGTCTGATAATAGGAATACCGCCACCAACGCTTGCTTCGAACAAGAAATTTACATTATTTTTCTTTGCTAACTCAAGAAGCTCATAGCCTTTTGCGGCAACAAGCTCTTTGTTTGAGGTTACAACACTTTTTCCTGCTTCAAGAGATTTTGAAACATACTCGAAAGCAGGCTCTAATCCGCCCATAGTTTCAACAACAACATCAACATCCTTGTCATTGAGAATGTCGTTGAAATCCTTGGTGAAAAGATTAGCTAACTGATGTGACGAAAAATCACGTATATCAAGAATATATTTTATGTCAAAAGACTTCTGACCACTTCTTGAAGTAATACTGTTTTTGTTTTTGAGGATTAATTCGGCAACACCTGAACCAACAGTACCGAAACCCATAATAGCAACTTGCATTTTTTACACCCCTGAAATTTATACTTTATAGTATAATATACTTATAGAACATTTTACCATACTTTGGAGAGAGAATAAAGAGTTTTTTGAAAAAAATTGAAAAATAATATATTAAAAATTTATGTCAATTGCTAAAATAGCATTGTATTATTTTGAAAAAAGGTATAGAATGGTAAAGGAAAGATTTTTTGGAGGAATGGTTAAGTGAGCAGCATTGTAGAAAAAAGAAAAGCCTTCATTATAAATTTTGTTTATGCAGTTATTTGTATAGGGCTTTTTTATGTTTTTGTCAAATATTGCCTGGGTGTGCTTGCACCGTTTATTGTAGCTTTCATTATTGCTGTTGTGTTGCAAAAGCCTATAAAATGGTTGCAGAAAAAGCTTCATCTGAACTCGCACGGTATTATTTCGTTTCTTTTGGTACTGTTAGTGGTGTGTGCAGTTACAGGCGTTTTAAGTGCAGTAATTCTGATTCTTGTAAATGAGCTTAAGGATTTTGCACATTTTATAATGAGCCAGTTTTCGTCTGTTGATGATGTGGTTTCAACTGCAAAAGAATATGTTACTATGGTAATAGTCCGTTTACCTGAAGGCTTACGAGATACCGTAAGCGGGTATGTGGACGAGTTGCTTAACTCTCCTGCACAGGAAGAGAGTGAGTTTGATTTTTCAGTTCTTTCTGCTCCGCTGAGTGGCGCGTGGAGTGTGGTTAAAAGCTTGCCTTCGGCTATACTTGCTTTTGTTGTCTCTATTGTTTCATGCTTTTTTGTAACAAGCGACTATGACAAAATCAAAGAATTGTTTCTTGGCTTTTTTAGTGACAGCAAAAGAGTTTACATTGTAAAGACAAAGAGAACGGCTACAAGAGCAATAACAAAATTGCTTAAAGCATATGTTACACTTATGGCAATAACATTTGCTGAGATGTTCCTTGGGCTTTTCCTTCTTAAGCTTATAGGTGTTTATGACGGAAGTTATATTGCAATAATTGCATTTGTTACTTGTATTATAGATATAATCCCCGTTTTAGGAACAGGTACGGTTCTTATCCCCTGGGCTCTCTATAATCTCGCTTTTGGTAATATAGGTATGGGCATAGGTCTTCTTGTCATTTATGCAGTTATTACCGTTATAAGGCAAGTAGTTGAACCAAAGCTTGTAGCAAATGAGGCGGGTCTTCCGGCTATAGTAACTATTATGGCTATGTTTTTAGGTGTTAGAATTTTCGGTGCATTCGGAATTATACTTCTTCCGTTCACCGTTATCATACTCAAGCTTTTATATGATGAGGGTGTTTTCTCTTTGAGCAAATCTGAAGCGAAGAAGAAAGAGGAAGCTGCTTTGAAGGAGAAAACAAATGATTGATTTTGGTTATACAGATATTCACTCGCACACACTGTGGGGGATTGATGATGGCTCGAGAAATCTTGAGTCATCGATTGAGCTTTGCAGACTTGCTTATGAGAGTGGTACAGATTATTTATTTCTGACACCTCATATTGTAAGATGGGAAAATGCAGGTGAGCTTTACGATATACGTGAGGAAAGAACAGAGTACCTGCAGAATATCCTTTACAATGAAGGGATAAATCTTAAGCTTGTAAAAGGGTTTGAAATACTTTGTGATGATGATATTTTCGCAATAAAATACTTTTTGCCGTATACACTTAATAATTCCAGGTATATACTCATTGAGTTTAATTTTCGTAATACAACCGAAGAAGATGTTTCTGCGTGGTGTGATTACCTTATTTCAAACAATCTCGTTCCTGTAATTGCTCATCCGGAAAGATATGATTTTGTAAAAAATGACATAACTGTTATAGAGAGACTTAGTGACAAAGGTTGTCTCTTCCAAATGAATTGTGCTTCTGCAGTAGGGGTTTTTGGTGAACGTGAGTGTAATGTGGCACTTAAAATGCTTTTCAGCGGATATGTTGATTTTATAGGTTCGGATGCACATGACCTGAGATGGCGTACTACGGATATGTATATGTATTTAAGGGATTATCCTGAGGAGCTTGATGAGGATTTGATTTTTAAGGCTTTGAAGGAAAATCCTGAAAAACTTATGAAAAATGAGGAGATAAATCCTGTTAGATATGAATTATATTAAAAAGTTCATAAAAAATTCAAAAAAATATATTTATTTTCTTTTTTAGAACAATAAAAAGAAATAAATGTGTTATTATTACTGCGTAAAAGAATAAAGGAGGAATATTCGAATGGGTGATATGTTAGTTTCTATATGGTCTATTCTCGCAAATTTCGGTATGGACACAGGTGATATAGCTAATAAGATCGGTAGCATCATTGCTGTTGATGAGAAAGGTGATTACACAGGCACTCTTGCTCCTCTTGCAGAGGTACCGCTTGTTGGTTCTATTATCCTTCTCTTTGCTGATATCGGTAACTCAGCTGGTCAATCAGGACCAACAACAATCGCTTAATGCGGAAGTGATTTGATGATTCAGAGGGTGCGGTTTTTACTGCACTCTCTTTGTCTTTTTTGCTATTAGTTATACTTTGCTATACTATTATATACAATATATACATTATAGTACGTGTTTTACAGGTGCTTTTGGATGAGGTGTTTAAGTGGATAAGAAAAATAAAAATAAGCTTGACAGCCAGAGCAAGCATCTTATTATAGGTGTGTTTGCAGTTTTAGTGCTTCTGACATTTTCGGCGGTTATGTTAATTGCAGCTTTCAGCTTTAGTGAGGCTTCAAAAAATCCTGATATGTCGGTTGTGGACACACAACAGGATGTTTCTTATCAGGTACAAGCTTCAACAACAGCACCGAGCTATACTGTGGGCGATACCGTAACCCACTCAACACTGAATAATGCTGTCACCAATAATAATGATAGTGATAATACTGAGGCACCTCATATTGAAAAAAATGATTCAGCTGAATCTACAACTCAAAAGGTGGAAACTATCTCTGTTGAGGGACTCGAGGAGTTTACGAAAACAGGCGACAATTATATTTCTGATTCTCCCGATAATGAATTTATTGAATTAGTTGTTGCTGAAAAAGGTGTTGATGCTGAATATCTTGTTGCAATATACGCAGTTGCTGATTTAGGTAATAATTTTGTTCTTGAGTTCGATGATAAACGTGATGAAAGCGGAAAGGTTATAAGAAGTCCGAAAACACTTAAAAGGATTTACCATATTAATAAGGAAAAGCAAATAACCACAGCGACAGGTAAACCGACGGGTAATGACGGTGTTGATTACGGTACAAGCATTATGACATACTACCTGGTTACAGAGGTTGTAATGCCTGAATATCCTGATTATTTCACGGAGGTAGGGTAATTTTTCTAAAAAACTCAACAAAATAAACGATTGATTTGTTGAAAAATACCCACTATGCAACATTCACAAAAAAAAGTTGAAAATTTCTCAAAAAATGCTAAAAAAACTCTTGCATTTATTAAAAGAATATGTTAGTATATTGGGGCACGCGAAAGGGCGTGTCCTATTTTCATGCCCTTTTCAGCGAAATGATATGCGATGATGCGGGAGGTGGCTGCCACTTTAGGCAGGGAATTTCCGCGGAGTATGTCCGATTTTAAACCGGGCGATTAAAAATACTATGCAAACCGTATTGCCTGACTTAACTGAGGCTTTCGGCATTGTGTAGAACGCAAGTTTTTCCCGGAAGTTTATTCCGGTTTTTAAACGGAGTGAGCGAACACCCCGGGTGAGTTGTTAAAATTTGCGGAGCCCGCCAAAATTTTTAGGAGGCGTTACAAATGGCAGTTAAGGAAAAAATCAGAATCAGACTCAAAGGTTATGATCACAACCTCGTTGACAAAGCAGCAGAAAAGATCGTAGAAACAGCAAAGCGTACAGGCGCACAGGTTTCAGGTCCTATTCCGCTCCCAACAGAAAAAGAGGTTATCACAGTGCTCAGAGCTGTTCACAAGTATAAGGATTCCCGTGAGCAATTCGAGCAACATACTCATAAGAGACTCATAGACATTCTCAGACCTTCAAACAAAACTGTTGAAGCTCTTACAGGTCTTGAGCTCCCGGCTGGTGTTGATTTTGAAATCAAACTTTAATCCGATAAAAGTTTGATTTTGAATATACCTATTATATATAGGTGTTGCAGGTCATGTTGGCGAAAGTCAACCAATAATCTGACAGGAGGAAAAAAATTATGAAAAAAGGCATTATCGGAAAGAAAATCGGCATGACTCAGATTTTCGACGAAAAAGGTAACATGATTCCTGTTACTGTTGTCGAAGCAGGTCCATGCGCAGTTGTTCAGAAGAAAACAACTGAAAATGACGGCTATGAAGCTGTTCAGCTTGGTTACGGCGACATGAAAGCTAATAAAGTGAACAAGCCTATGA
>JAFVWD010000124.1 GCA_017501865.1 Clostridia bacterium
CCTTGCTAAGGAGCACAATGCCGACGCACTTTTAACAGGAGAGGCAAAATACCACGAGTTTTTAGATGCAAGCTTCAGCAATATTACAATTTTTGCCTGTGGTCATTTTGAAACAGAAATAGTAGTTATTGATGATTTGCTTAATAAATTAAAAGCTCAATTTAAAGATGTTGATTTTATAAGGTCGAAGCAGAAAAATATTATAAGCTGTAAATAAGAAAGGCATATTATGGCACTTGACGGAATTTTTATTAATTTTCTCGTTAACGAGATTTCAGAAAATTTAATAGGCTCAAAGGTCGATAAAATTCACCAACCCACTAAAAATGAGTTGGTGTTAATAATGCGTTCAAAGCAGGGTATGTTTAAGCTTTTTTTGACTGCTGATGCTAATGCGCCTCGTTTCCATATCATAGAAAAAGCGCCTGAAAATCCGCAAACACCGCCAATGCTTTGTATGCTTTTAAGAAAAAAGTTAGTAGGTGCAACATTAACAGAAATCGAGCAATTCGGGCTTGACAGGGTAGTTCTTTTCAAATTTAATGCTACTAATGAGATTGGTGATAAAATTAAATTAACTCTCGCGGTTGAAATAATGGCACAGCACAGCAATATTATTTTAATTAATGAAGAAAATAAGATAGTTGATGCAATAAAAAGGGTGGATGCAGAAAAATCCTCTTACAGACTTGTTTTACCCGGTGCAATATACAAATTACCTCCGGAGCAAAATAAATTAGATATAAGAAACGAAAAAGAAAATGTTATTTTCGATTGTATTCTTAATCTTCCGAATGTAAGACTTTCATCCGCTGTTTTAAAAACTCTTCAGGGCGTTTCACCATTGCTTTCGCGTGAGATAGCAGTGCGTGTTACAGATGATGATAAATTTGTAAATGAGTTGTCTTCCGAGGAAAAAGAACGATTGCTTGAAGTAATCGGCAAATTAAAGGTTATGGTGAATGCTAAAATTGCCGAGCCGAACATTATTCTTGATAAATCGGAAAAACCGCTTGAATTTTCTTTTTTACCTATTTTACAGTACGGCAATGAATATAAAGCTATTACCAAAAATCAGCTTAGTGAGCTGCTTGATGGTTTTTATTCAGAGAAAGACAGGGTTAACCGCACCCGTTCAAAAGCCTCTGAGCTGTTCAAGCAAATAGACAGTTTAATTGAAAGAACTGTAAGAAAATTAAACAACAGGCGCGAGGAATTAAAAAAATGTGCCGACAGAGATGAAATTAAAATAAAAGCAGAGCTTATAACTGCATCGCAATATATGTTAAATAAAGGTGATTCAGTATACGAGGTTTATAATTATTATGATAATAATGCATTAATGAAAATTGATGCAGACCCTGCATTAACTCCATCGCAAAATGCACAGAAGTATTATAAGGAATATAAAAAAGCCTGTACTGCAGAGAATATGCTCATTAAACTCGTTGAAGAGGGTGAGAGTGAGTTGGAGTATTTAGAAAGTGTAAAGGATTTGCTTCTTCGTTCAACTCTTGAAAGGGAGTTTAATGAAATAAAAGAAGAGCTTGCCTCACAAGGCTTTTTAAAGGCTAAAAATAATGGAAAAAAGCAAATGAAAAAGGCTTCTTTACCGCCTTTAGAGTTTAAAACCTCTCAGGGACTTACCGTGCTCGTAGGAAGAAATAACACCCAAAATGATAAATTAACCTTCAAAACAGGCAGAAAAGGTGACATATGGCTTCACGCACAGAAATCACCGGGCTCTCACGTGCTTTTAGTAAGTGACGGTAATGAGGTTCCTGATGATGCAATAGTTGAAGC
>JAFVWD010000125.1 GCA_017501865.1 Clostridia bacterium
GATATTCATAACTTTTCGTGCAGCTTCATTTATTTGCTGAACTTCTAACTGCTCGTTAAGAACGAAAATGCCATTAGGTGTATTTTTAACTATATTGTCTGAAAAGCTTTCTGCCTTATCTTTAAGGAATGGTAAGCACATTGAAATTTCTGCCTTGCCCTGACAGATTGCAATAGCTTTTTCACGACAAGTGTTGTAGCCACATGAACCACAGTTAAGCTCCTGTGATGGCTTGAATTTACCCATTTGTCTTAAAATATTATTTATTTCAATTTCAGATGGTCTTGGGTTTCTTTGTTCAATAAACTCAAAGCCTTTTTGCAATTCTGCGGACTCCGGTTGTGACACCTTGAAGTCTTTATTGCCTGCATAATTAGCAACTCTTATGTAGTCTGTTACAGATGACAAGTGGTGATATTTTTCCATAACAGGTCCACCAACACAACTACCGCTACATGCTGACATTTCTATAAAGCAATTATGAATTTTACCATTTTTAATATCATTTAAAACGGCTATACAATTTTCAACACCATCTATTGCCACATAAGAATATCTGCTTTCTTCCTGTGACATAGTTTTTAAAACACCGCCGGTTGTAGGGAAAAATCTTGCTTTTGTATTTTCGTCTTTGTCTAATTCTTTTTCTAACTCAATATTTTCTGCTTTTAACATTAAGGAAAGTTCTTCAAAAGTAAGAACCGCATCAACTATGCCTTCATAATATTCTGCTTCGTCTTTTTTAGCAACACAAGGACCTATAAAAACTGTTTTTGCATTAGGTATTCTTTTCTTTATATCCTGGCAATGTACCTGCATTGGTGACTTAACATCTGCAAGATATTCGAGTGCAAATGGATAATGCTTCTGAATCAAAAGATTTACAGAATGACAACAAGAAGATATAACAATATCTCTGTCATCTTCTTTTAACATTCTTTCATATTCTGTTTTAACCACAGTTGCACCCACAGCAGTTTCTTCTACATCGTAAAAACCTATTTGTTTTAAAGCTTTTCTCATTGCATTAATGCCAACACCATCGTAATTCGCAATAAATGATGGTGCAAGACTTACTACAACAGGGTCACCACTTTGTAAAAACACCTTTACTTTCTCTGTTTCGTCAACAATTTCTTTTGCATTCTGTGGGCAGACAACAAAGCACTGACCACAAAGAATACACTCATTACCAATAATATGCGCCTGATTACCTGAAAAGCGAATTGCTTTTACAGGACAATGACGAATGCACTTATAACAGTTTTTGCAGTTTGATTTTTTAAGAGTTAAGCAATTAGGCATAGCCATTTTTCTCCTTCAAAAAATATGTTAAGAAATTTTTGTTAAGACATTCTCACTAAAAATCTCTTTAAAATTCTCTTTTGTAACACCTGTAACTATATTATCGTCAAATTGAACTGTTACACCTACACGATTACACTTGCCGATACAAAAGCTACCGACAAGTGTGATTTCGTTTTCAAGGTTATTTTCAGTTATTGCTTTTTGAAACAATTCAACGATTTCAGGTGAGCCTTTAATATGGCATGAACTACCAACACAAACCTGAATTGTCATTTTTATACCTTACCTTTTACATTTTTCTCAAAGAATTCATTTACTGTATCAGGAGTAACTGAATAAAATTCATCATTAATTGTTACACAAACGCCTTTCTGACATTCGCCCATACAAAATGTTCCACCGAGTTCTACCTTATCACCCAAATTATTTTCTGCAATAAGATATTGAAGCTGTTCAACTACTTGTCTTGAACCTTTGATATGGCAAGAACTACCAATACATACTGTAATTTTCATATTACTTTACTCCTTATTCGTAATCTACAACATTTACCCAACTGAGTAAGAATTCACGTTCTTTTTCGTTACCTTTTACGGACTGTGAAGCCGCTACGATAGGCATCCACTTCTGAACGTACTGCTTTGCAGTATCACTCTTCTTACAGAAGAGGTCTAAATACTCTTTTGCACCATCAATATCGCCATTGAGCCAGAAAAGCAAATATGTTCTTGCTACGTCGGCAGAAGCATTACCCTGAGTTGCGTGTGACCAGTCTAAAATGTACGGTGTACCATCTTCTGCAATTATAATATTTGATGGGTTAAAATCACCGTGGCAAACTTTATTATGCTTTGGCATACCTTCAAGACGGGTATGTAAATCATAACGTGTTGTTGCATCTAACTCTGACTGAGTAATTTTTCTTGTCATTTTATCCTTTAACTTATTAAGTAAAGGACTTGTTTTTGAATGAACTTCTAATTGTAAATCTACTAATAATTCAAGATATTCTTGCTTCTTCTCAGGATTTTCTTCCATTAACTGAGATAATGTTTTGCCCTTTATAAATTCTGAAACAATAGCCCATTTACCATCTATCATAGTAACTTCTGTTACTTTCGGAATATTAAGACCAGTTTCTTCAATTCTTGCCTGATTTAAGGCTTCGTTAAGAATATCTGATTTTGAGTAATCTTCATTAAATACTTTTATACATTTATCGCCATCACGATAAATTGTTTTGTTGTTTCTTACTGCAATAATTCTATCAAGTTTCATTTTACTGTCCCCCTTAAGCCTCTGGCATTTCATTTTCTACAAAGTGTTTACCATAGTAAGCGTTAAGATACATCTGCTTGATTTCGCTCATTAATGGATAACGTGGGTTTGCACCTGTGCACTGGTCGTCAAATGCCTGTTCAACCATTTCATCAAGATTTTCAAGGAATACTTTTTCATCAACGCCGTAATCTTTGATTGTCTTTTTGATTCCAACTGTTTCTTTAAGCTCATTGATAGCTTTTATAAGATTTTCTAATTTTTCTTTATCATTCTTACCGCCAAGACCTAAGAAGTCTGCGATTTCTGCATAACGTGCAAGCGTGTGTGGGTGGTCATATTGTGAGAATGTACCCATTTTCTGAGGTGCTTCACTTGCATTGAAACGAAGAACTTCTTCAATCATTAAAGCATTAGCAACACCGTGTGGTAAGTGGTGGAAAGCACCTAATTTATGAGCCATTGAGTGACAAACACCTAAGAATGCATTTGCGAAAGCCATACCAGCAATTGTAGCCGCATTTGCCATTTTTTCTCTTGCTTCAACGTCTGTCTGACCATTTTCATAAGCACGTGGTAAATATTTAAAGATGTTCTTTAATGCCTGTAAAGCAAGACCATCTGTATAATCTGTTGCAAGCATTGCAGCATAAGCTTCAACTGCATGAGTTACAGCATCAATACCAGAAGCTGCTGTAAGACCTTTTGGTGCAGACATATGGAAATCAGTATCAATAATAGCCATATTAGGAAGAAGCTCATAGTCTGCAAGTGGATATTTAACACCAGTTTGTTCATCTGTAATAACTGCGAATGGGGTTACCTCTGAACCGGTACCAGCTGATGTAGGAACCGCGATAAAGTATGCTTTTTCGCCCATTTTGGGGAATGTATAAACACGTTTTCTTATATCAATGAAACGCATTGCCATATCCATAAAGTCTGCTTCTGGATGTTCATAAAGAACCCACATAATTTTAGCAGCATCCATAGCACTACCACCGCCGAGTGCAATGATTGTATCTGGTTTGAATGCAGTCATCTGTGCTGCACCGTCTTTTGCATTTTTGAGAGTTGGGTCTGGCTGAACATCAAAGAATGTTGTATGAGCAATACCCATTTCGTCTAACTTATCTGTAATTGCTTTTGTGTAACCATTTTCGTAAAGGAATGTATCTGTAACAATAAATGCTCTTTTAGCACCCCTTACTGTTTTAAGCTCGTCGAGTGCTACCGGTAAGCACCCTTTCTTGATGTAAATCTTTTCAGGTGCTCTGAACCAAAGCATATTTTCCCTTCTCTCTGCTACTGTTTTAATATTTAAAAGATGTTTAACACCAACGTTGTCTGACACAGAGTTACCACCCCATGAGCCACAACCGAGTGTGAGTGATGGTGCTAATTTGAAATTGTAAAGGTCACCGATACCACCGTGTGAAGATGGAGTATTAACAAGAATACGGCAAGTTTTCATACGAGAAGCAAACTCGTTGATTTTTTCAGTTTCAGTTACTTCGTTAAGATATACAGATGAAGTATGACCGAAACCACCGTCTGCAACTAATTGCTCTGCCTTTTTGAGTGCATCATTAAAGTCAGTTGCTTTATACATAGCGAGTACAGGTGAAAGCTTTTCGTGAGCAAATTCTTCACTTATTTCTACACTTTCAACTTCACCGATGAGAATTTTTGTGCCAGCAGGAACTGTAACTCCTGAAAGCTCTGCAATTTTGTGAGCACTCTGACCAACAATTTTGGCATTTAATGCACCGTTTATAATAATTGTTTTTCTTACTTTTTCAGTTTCGTCTTTATTAAGGAAGTAGCAACCACGTGTTGCAAACTCTTTCTTTACTTCTTTATAAATATCTTTTAAAACAATAACAGATTGTTCAGAAGCACAAATCATACCATTATCAAATGTTTTTGAATGAATGATTGAGTTTACTGCTAAAAGAATATCTGCTGTGCTATCTATAATTGCAGGAGTATTACCGGCACCAACGCCTAAAGCAGGTTTACCGCTTGAATAAGCAGCCTTAACCATACCAGGACCACCGGTTGCCAAAATAATATCTGACTCCTTCATTACTGTATTTGTCATTTCGAGGGAAGGTACGTCAATCCAGTCGATAATACCTTCTGGAGCACCTGCTTTTACTGCAGCTTCAAGAACTAACTTTGCAGCAGCGATTGTGCTGTTCTTTGCTCTTGGATGTGGTGAAATGATAATTGCATTACGTGTTTTTAGTGCAAGTAAGCATTTGAAAATAGCAGTTGAAGTTGGGTTAGTTGTAGGAATAACCGCCGCAATAACACCAATCGGCTCTGCAATCTTTTTAATTCCGAATGCCTTATCTTCTTCAATAATACCGCAAGTCTTTGTTTCTTTATATGCATTGTATATATATTCTGAAGCGTAGTTATTTTTAATAACCTTATCTTCTACAATACCC
>JAFVWD010000126.1 GCA_017501865.1 Clostridia bacterium
TTGCAAATTACCCTCACCTGCTTGGAAGCCTGCATCCATTGCCACACATTCCAAAAACACAGACAAGTCGGCCTTAGGAAGTTCTCGCTCAATGACTTGGCCAAAGTGTCTACCCAAGTCGTTTGTTACCTAACCGATGAGAGAGGGACGGTCTTTTCTTTTTTTATATCATTCACTTAAATCTCCTTTCAGTTCACAAAGTGTTTCGGTGATTAGCCTGATTATTTCAAGCATCTCATCGGTCACTTCTTTTTTATTTTTAAGTTCTTCGAGCACCTCGGCAAGATTGTTACGAAGTGCTTTGAACACTCTTGGGTTACCACCGTGAACAACAATGTCCTGCTGCATGCAACGGCGGTAGCAGTATTCCTGTTTGCTCAAACCCGATATTGCAACGACCTTGTTTATCTGTTCGTTTTCTTCGGGTGAGACTCTGAAGCCAACTGTTATACTGCGGAAACGGTTGTGCCGATCTAAATTTTTTGCTGACATTTTAAGCACGCTCCATATTAAGTTTTTCTGCAATCTCCGTTTGCTTTGACGGGAAGAGGTGAGCATATCTGTAAGTGATGTCGATACTCTCGTGACCGACTCTGTCCGCAATAGCAAGAGGTGTGAATCCCATATCAATGAGAAGTGAAACATGCGAATGTCTCAAATCGTGAATACGGATTTTCTTAACTCCCGTTTCCTTACAGCCTCTTCGCATCTCACTATGGAGATATGCTTTGGTTATAAGAAACACTCTGTCATTCTTCTTCGGCTTGTAAAGACCTTTGAAGTACCTTTGCATTTCATCACAGAGAAAGTCAGGCATCGCAATTATACGGTTGCTCTTTTTTGTTTTCGGAGTAGTAACAACATCCTTGCCCTTGATACACTGATAGGATTTATTGATTCGTACCGTCTGTTTGTCAAAATCAAAATCACCGTAGGTAAGAGCCAACAACTCACCGAGGCGGATACCGCACCAATAAAGCATTTCAAACGCATAGTATGATAAAGGCTTGTCCATCATCGCATCGGAGAACTTTGTGTATTCTTCTTTTGTCCAGAAGAGCATTTCCTTTGTGTTTTCTCTGCCCATATTACCGACCTTTGCTGCTGGGTTTGACGGAAGCTCGTAAAACCTTACAGCGTGGTTGAAGATTGCACTGAGCTGATTGTGAATTGTTTTGAGGTACCCCGTAGCATATGGCTGACCGTTTGCATCCCTGTATGCCATCATTTCCTTTTGCCAAGCAATGACATCTGATACCTTAATTTCACACATTTTCTTTTTCTTGAAATACGGTAATATCTTAAGTTCGATTACGCTTTCTTTCATAACCCAAGTGTTTTCTTTCAAACGCTCTTCAAGGTCACTTTTGTAGATGTCATAAAACTCCGCAAATGTCATATTCAGATCACCGGCATTTTTGTTTAGAAAAGTATTTTCCCAAGCAACCGCATCCTTACGGGTTTTAAAGCCGCGTTTCACCTTGCGATCACTTTCACCTTTCCAATTTGTGTAATAGACCGAAACATACCACGTACCTCTTTGTTTGTCTTTGTAGACTGCCATTTGCATTCTCCTTTTTTTACTTAGTCTTTTTCAGGCATACCGTATATCTGTTCAGAAAGATAACGGCGACTGACTTTACCTTTGATCACAAAGAAGCCTTTTGCTTCAAGCTCTTTATTGAGCTTTTCCATAATCTGATAAGCAAGCGTTTTGGAAATACCAAGCTCTTCGCTGATTTCCTTTGCTGTCATTAATACTGCCATTTGATTTTCCTCCTTTCGGTTAGTATTTATTACAAGTCGGATGCCCGACATTGAACACATAAGCCTCTATTTCTTTATTGGGACATTTTTTTGCAAATCTACAAACAAAAATTTCATGAATTTACATTTTGTTTACAATTTCATTGTAAATACCCCTTACTTCTATACCGCAACAAAATTCAAGTTTTGCTCGCCAAATTTTTAAAAATGTGTCAAAATCAGTTCCCATTTATATACCGCACGAATTTTGTAGTTTTGATAACCAAAATTCTCGTAAATTCACAAATTATTTACAATCAACTTGATAAACCCCTCTACTTCTTTATTGCGACATTATTTTTCGTTTCATCCCACTATTTTTCAATTTTTCCTTCTACTTCTTTATTGGGACATAAATTCAACTTTTTGCAAAAATAATTTTAGTTTTTTAAATATCCTCTACTCTTTATTGGGACATTTTTTGGCTCACAGTTGCGGTTTTTATATAAATTCTTCAAAAAATATAGGTTGTAACAGCAGTATCACGCTGCCGAAAAAAGGGCATAAAAAATACCTCTCTCGAATGAACTAAGTGTTCAAACGAGAGAGGTTTTCTCTTGTATGAAATTAATGTGGGAAAGCCGTATACAGTATCATTTTTGTATCACGAGGCTTTCTGAAAGTCCCGAAAACCTTGATATATAAGGCTTTGTGGACTTTTCGTTTCTTATTCCCACTCAATCGTACCAATCGGTTTTGGGGTGAGATCGTAAAGCACACGATTAATGCCTTCAACTTCATGAGTGATTCTGTCAGTAATTTTGTGAAGAATTTCATATGGAATTTCCTCAATTGTAGCACTCATAGCATCGGTTGTATTTACAGCACGAATAATAGCAGGCCAACCCTCGTAACGTTTAGCATCTCTGACACCAACACTTTTTACATCGGGCACTGCAATAAAGTACTGCCAAACCTTACCTGCAAGTCCGTTTTTATCAAACTCCTCACGGAGAATTGCATCTGCTTCACGAAGCGCATGAAGTCTGTCTCTTGTAATTGCGCCGAGACAACGCACGCCGAGTCCCGGACCCGGGAACGGTTGACGATAAACCATTTCATCAGGAAGCCCAAGTGCAGAACCTACAACACGAACTTCATCTTTATAGAGAAGTGCTACAGGCTCAACAAGCTCCATTTTCATATCCTCAGGAAGTCCGCCAACATTGTGGTGAGCTTTAACTCCGTCACTTTCAAGAATATCAAGATAAATTGTACCCTGTGCAAGGAAAGAAATTCCTTCTAATTTCTTTGCTTCTTCGTTAAAAACATCAATAAATTCGCCACCGATAATTTTTCTTTTTCTTTCAGGCTCACAAACACCTGCTAATTTATCTAAGAAACGGTCAGTAGCATCAATATAAATCAAATTTGCATCGAGTTGTTTACCGAAAACCTCAATAACCTGTTCACTCTCGCCTTTTCTCATAAGGCCGTGATTAACGTGAACACAAACTAATTGCTTACCAATTGCTTTAATAAGAAGTGCTGCAACAACAGAAGAGTCAACACCACCTGAAAGCGCGAGTAATACTTTTTTATCACCAACCTGAGCCTGAACCTTTTTAACCTGCTCATCAATAAAAGCATTTGCAAGCTCTTTGGTAGTAATTCTTTGCATGTCATCAGGTCTTTTTATAAGTTCCATTAATTTATACCTCCGTTGTAAAATTGTATCAACAAACTAAACCGAAAATCAGTTTGTATAGTTATCAAAATAACCCTGAACAAGAACAACAGGAGTACCTTTATCGCCTGAACCGCTTGTCAAGTCACAAAGTGAACCTATAAGGTCTGTAAGCTGTCTTGGGGTAGTACCCTGAGAAGCCATATTACCAACGAGGTTATCACTCTTAGATTTAATACTTTCAGAAATAGCTGCTTTAAGCTCTTCACCACTTAAATCTTTAAAATCATTATCAGCAAGATATTTAAGCTTTAACTCATTTGGTGTACCAACCAAACCATCTGTAAATGCAGGAGAAACACACGGATCGGCAAGTTCCCAGATTTTACCCTGTGGATCTTTAAATGCACCGTCACCATACACCATAACCTCTACGTGCTTACCGGTTGCATCAAGTATAAGCTTCTGAATTTCAAGAACGAAATCCTTACATTCTCTCGGGAAGAGTTTAATAGTATCTTCAGTAGATTTATTTGAACCGAGAAGACCAAATTTTTCATTACATCCGCTACCGTCAACAGGAGCATTAAGAATATCGTCAAGTCCGCAAACAATTTTTGCACCGTTTTTAAGAAGAATTCTCTTTGTTCTTGCTCTTGTATGAATATCGCAGTTAAGGACACAGTCAGTATACTTAAGAATTGTTGTTGGCTGATTTGCAAAGATAACCTCTACTTCAGCACCTGCATCACGGATAATTTGTGAATAATAATCAACATAATCAATACCTGTGAATTCATGCTTGTTTTCACCGAAAAGTTCACGGTATTTTTCAAGTGATAAAACGTCGCTGTACGGATTAACACCGGCTTCATCAATTTTATCTAAAGAAACGAGTCAGTTACCTACTTCATCACTCGGATAACTGAGCATAAGAACAATCTTCTTAGCACCCATTGCAATACCTTTAAGACAAATAGCAAAACGATTTCTTGAGAGAATCGGGAAAATAACACCAATGGTCTCTCCGCCTAATTTCGCCTTAACATCTTTAGCAATTGCATCTACAGAAGCATAGTTACCCTGACTTCTCGCAACAATTGACTCTGTAACAGAAACAACATCTCTGTCACGAAGGCTGAACCCTTCACTTTCTGCAGCTTCAATTACACTGTCAGCAACAATTTTTGCAAGGTTGTCGCCTTTTCTTATAATCGGGCAACGAATACCTCTTGAAACAGTACCAACTTTTCTTTCCATAATTACTTCACCTTTCATTCGGCTAAATTAACAAAAAAATCTGACATCTTATTATAACACCTTGATTTTTACTGTCAATATTTTTTTGTGAAAAAATCTGTAAGAAATATTAGAAAATTCACACCAATTTTAATCATTTTTTTTACGAATTGCTAATACAACATTTATAATTTTCTTGCGTAACAATATACATATTACAAAAATCAAGGCTATTATTATGTACCTTACCACGAAATAATTATATAACAAGGTACTTAAAATTGAAATAACAACAACAGAAAGTGTTAAAAGTCCTACAAACTTCATATTATAAACTTCCTGCTTAACAACCTTACGCATTGCAATATAATTAATAGTAGCCTGTATTAAATAACATACTATTGTTGTATAACCTGCCGCTAAATAACCAAATTTCGGAATAAATATAAAATTGAGAACAATATTAAAAACTGTAGCAGGAACACTTGAAA
>JAFVWD010000127.1 GCA_017501865.1 Clostridia bacterium
AGTAAATTCTTGTTTTGTAAAATCTTTTCCATTTTTATACCTCAGGCATTTGTTTAATTTGAGAAAAAAGCATAAGGAAACATAATCCGTATACACTTCATTCTTTTTGAATTATAACAATATTATGAACAAAAATCAACAAGTTTGTTAATATAAGAAAAATGATGGTTTTCGGGTTAAAAAAATGTTGTAAAAACTTGCTATTTATGTGTAATATGTGATATAATGAAACGATTGTAAAATCGAGAAATATGTCTTGTTTGATTGCGTGGTGTTTTTTGTGGTTATTTTTGGTATTGACCCGGGTTATGCAATTGTAGGTTGCGGAATTGTAAGGTATGCAAATAACGATTTTAAGCTTCTCGGTTATGGTGCCGTTACTACTGATAAAGATATGCCCTTCAACGAAAGACTTAAAAAAATTTACGATGATTTGACAGAGCTTTTAGAAAAATTTAAACCTGATGCAGTAAGTATTGAAAGGCTGTATTTCAATACCAACCAGAAAACAGCTATTGATGTAGCACAAGCGAGAGGTGTTATAGTTCTTGCGGTACAAAATAAAGGTATTCCGATTTTTGAGTATACACCGTTACAGGTTAAGCAAAGTATAGTCGGTTACGGCAGAGCAGAAAAAACACAGGTTCAGGAAATGACAAAGATGTTTTTGCATCTGGAAAAAATCCCTAAGCCTGATGATGCTGCCGACGCATTGGCACTTGCAATTTGCCACGGACACTCAAGCGGATCATTATTAATTAGGAGTTAGTAAAATGTTTTACAGTTTAACAGGAAATATAATTTTTAAAGACGAACAAAGCATTGCTGTTTCATGCGGAGGCGTAGGCTTTAAATGCTTTACAACACGTTCAACACTTGCCAAAATTAATGCAAGCGAAAATTCTCAGGTAACACTTTATACTCATCTGAATGTTCGTGAGGATGCTCTTGATTTATTTGGTTTTTACACAAATGAAGAATTAGATGCATTTAAATTACTTTTGAATGTTTCGGGAGTAGGTCCGAAAGCAGCTTTGGCAATTCTTTCAGAGCTTACACCTGACTCTTTCGCAGTTGCTGTAGCCTCGGGCGACACGAAGGCAATTACTGCAGCAAATGGTGTAGGACCTAAGCTTGCACAAAGAATTGTGCTTGAATTGAAAGATAAAATTGCTTCTGTCAGCTTTATAAGTGAAGAAAGCAGTACTATCTCAAGTGCGGTTTCTCAGGTCGGTGCTAAAAATAATACGAGCGAAGCAATTGCAGCACTGAGCGCGTTAGGTTATTCACAGACAGAAGCATCGGTTGCTGTAAGTAAGCTTGACCAGAGCTTGTCGGTTGAAGAGCTTATTAAAGGTGCATTGAAAAATATGACTTTAAGATTTTAATTTAGTTAAAATAAAGGTGAAAAAATGAACGATTTTTTTATTGCGGATGAAGAAAGAATTATAACACCTGAGTATACAGGTAGTGATAATGATATTGAAACCTCCCTGAGACCTCATGCACTCGATGAATATATAGGTCAGGAAAAGGTTAAGGATAATTTAAAAATATATATTGAGGCGGCAAAAAACAGAAAAGAGTCATTAGACCATGTGCTTCTTTACGGGCCACCCGGTTTGGGTAAAACAACTTTAGCAGGTATTATTGCTAATGAGATGGGTGTTCAGATAAGAATAACATCCGGACCGGCTATAGAAAAGCCGGGCGATTTGGCTGCATTGCTTACGAGTCTCAATGACGGAGATGTGCTTTTCATAGACGAAATTCACAGACTTTCAAGAAGTATTGAAGAAGTGCTTTACCCTGCTATGGAAGATTTTGCGTTAGATATTATTATTGGTAAAGGCCCTTCAGCTCGTTCAATAAGACTTGACTTAAAACGATTTACACTTATAGGTGCAACAACCCGCGCAGGACAGCTTTCTGCACCTATGCGTGACAGGTTTGGCGTTATATTAAGGCTTGAGCTTTATTCTCCCGAAGAGCTTGCAAAGATAGTTAAGCGAAGTGCAAATATTTTAAATGTCGGAATAGAAGATGACGGTGCTTTAGAGGTTGCTTCACGTTCAAGAGGTACACCAAGAATTGCAAACCGACTTTTAAAACGTGCCCGTGACTATGCTGAAGTTATGGGGGATGGTATTATTTCTGTCGAAAATGCGCAAAATGCGTTAGCACGTATGGAGATTGACGAATTAGGGCTTGACCTTGTGGATCGCAATCTGCTGACTGCTATGATAGAAAATTATAACGGCGGACCTGTGGGACTTGAAACAATTGCTGCATTAATTGGTGAAGAAGCGGTTACAATAGAGGATGTGTATGAACCGTATCTTATGCAGTTAGGATTTTTAACTCGCACACCGCGTGGCAGAAGGGTAACCGCTTTAGGTTACAGACATTTAGGACTTCCTGCACCGATGGATAACGGAGATCAAAACACATTTAAAAATTATTAAATGGAGTGATTGTTTTGGGTAGATTGTTCGGTACAGACGGAGCAAGAGGCATAGCAAATACGGAGCTTACTTGTGAACTTGCTATGGGAATAGGCAGAGCGGCTGCAATGGTGTTAACTAAACAAACCAACAAAAGGCCTAAGGTTCTTATTGGTATGGATACAAGGGCATCATCGCAGATGCTTGAGTCCGCAATTACCGCAGGACTATGCTCGGTTGGTGCAGATGTTATGTTGTTGGGTGAAATACCTACACCTGCAGTTGCGTATCTTGTCCGTAAGTATGAATATGATGCCGCAATAATGATTTCCGCATCGCACAATCCCTGCGAATATAACGGGATTAAAATTTTTCAGGGTAACGGTTATAAGCTACCTGATGCACTCGAGGAAGAAATAGAAGCAATTATTTTAGATAAATCACAAGTACCGCCCGCGAAAATAGGCGGTGACGTCGGAAGAGTGAGCTCTTCAAAAACTGCCATAGCGGATTACACCGATTATTTATTGGATGTAGTGAAAGCAGATATGGAGGCTTACAACATTTCTTCATTAACCGATTTGAAAATCGCGGTTGACTGCGCAAATGGCGCTGCCTCTGTTACAGCACCGAATTTGTTTATGAAGCTCTGTCCTGATGCTTTGTTTTTAGGTGCACATCCAAACGGAACAAATATTAATGAAAATTGCGGTTCTACACATCTTGCCTTATTAAGTGATTTCGTTGTCAGAAACAAGTGTGATGTAGGTTTGGCTTTTGATGGTGATGCAGACAGATTTCTGGCAGTTGATGAGAACGGTGAGGTTGTTGATGGTGATAAACTGATTTCTGTTTTTGCTAAGCATATGAAATCTAAAAATAAATTAAAAAACAATACAGCAGTTGTTACTGTTATGAGCAATATGGGGTTTTTTAAATTCTGCGAAGAAAATGGTATAGCTTGTGAAAAAGCCAAGGTAGGCGACAGATATGTTCTCGAAAATATGTTAAAAA
>JAFVWD010000010.1 GCA_017501865.1 Clostridia bacterium
GACGGTAAGCTTATTTACCGCGGAATAGATTTGAAAGATATAGTATCAGGTTGCAGAGGGGAAAATCGCTTTGGTTACGAAGAAGTTTCATATCTCCTCCTTTTCGGTAGTCTGCCTACTAAAGAGCAACTTGAAAAATTTACAAGACTCCTTGCTGCGGCAAGAGAGCTTCCGGAAGATTTTATTGAGGATATGATTATAAAAGCTCCCTCACCTAATATTATGAATAAACTTGCACGTTCTGTACTTGCTCTTTATTCTTATGACGATAATCCGGATGATCTTTCCATAGAAAATGTTTTGCGTCAGAGTTTACAGATTTTAGCTCAGCTTCCGACTATTATGTCTTATGCCTATCAGGTAAAAAGAAGACATTATTATAAAAAAAGTATGTACATTCATCCTTTGAAGGAAGAGCATACTACAGCTGAGTCAATTCTTTACACAACACGTTCAAACCGTTCATTTACTGACGAAGAAGCCAAGCTTCTTGATTTGTGCCTTATTCTTCACGCAGAGCACGGTGGCGGTAATAACTCAGCTTTCGCGACAAGAGTTCTCTCTTCAAGCGGTACCGATACATATGCTGCACTTGCTGCCGGCATTGGCTCACTTAAGGGTCCGCGTCACGGCGGTGCTAATATTAAAGTTGTTGAGATGCTCAGTCATCTGAAGCAGGATGTAAGTGATATTACTGACGAAGGTCAGGTTGCTGATTTCCTGAAAAGAGTTATAAACAAAAAGGCCGGCGATGGTTCAGGTCTCATTTACGGTATGGGTCACGCAGTTTATACACTTTCTGACCCGAGAGAAAAAATTCTCAAGGCAGAAGCTGAAAGCTTTGCTGAAAAAGCGGGTTACGGCGATGAATTTAAGGCTCTTTCCCTTATTGAGCGCCTTACTCCTGAAATTTTTGCAAAAGAAAAAGGCGATAATAAAAAAATCTGTGCTAATATTGACCTTTATTCAGGTCTCATTTACCAGATGCTCAGAATTCCTGAGGACCTTTATACACCACTTTTTGCTATTGCACGTGTGGCAGGTTGGTCTGCTCACCGCATTGAAGAGCTTATAGCAGGTAACAGAGTTATAAGACCTGCTTATAAGAGTGTTGCCGTTCCTACAGAGTATGTTCCTCTTAATGAAAGAGTTACAGATGAAAACGGCAGTTCAATTTATGTTCCGTTAGATGAAAGATAAATTTAAACGATATTGACAGGAAGGATTATATTATGAAGCGAATTAAGGGTGCTTATGAAGCAATTAAATTACGCTATTTATTGTTCATATTTGCCGTTGCAAGCCTTATTGTGCTCCCGTTGAGGGTTTATCAGCTTTTAGCATTGATTGATATTGAAACAGGATTTTATGTTCAGGACAGCGGAACAGTTATTTTGCTTTCGGCAATACTTATTCTGGTTGTCGGTGCGTTTATTGTTCTTTCTTTTATGAGTAAAGAGGTGCCGTCACCTAAGCTCCCCGAAGGTAAAAATGTTGTTCTCGGTGTAACCTCTGCAATATTGAGCTTTTCCTTTATATGGAATGTTTTCACAATTATTTTTGATATTGTTCCGCCACGAAGCTCAATGGTTATTTTTACCGAGGTTCTTAAGTCAAATATTTCCGCATCCGGCGGTGCATTTATTGTATTCCAATTTGTTTTTGCAATTCTTGCTTTCGTTTATTTTGCCGTGTTTGCACTTAGTCACCTTACAGGCCGTGCAACTTACAAGGAATACAAATTATTGGCTCTCACACCTTTGTGTTGGGCTATAACAAGACTTGTTTCAAAGCTTATGAGCGCTATAAGCTTTACAAGTGTTTCAGAATTGCTTTTTGAAATATTTATGCTCGTTTTCCTTATGCTGTTTTTCCTTACCTTCGCAAGAATTACTTCAGGTGTATTTACCGAAGACAGTATGTGGGGAATTTACGGCTACGGTCTTTCTGCGGCTATTTTTGCGGCACTCGTTACAATTCCGAGAATTGTTATGTTTGTTGTCGGCAGGGATCCTGTAAAAGGTAATGAATTCAGTTTTCCTGATTTTGCCTGCCTTATCTTTATAGTTTCTTACATTTTTGCTTCTTTGGGGGTGGGGTTCAGTCATACTCACACTCACAGCGATTACAGTAAGGCAATTACTTATGATGATGACGATGAAACAGAGATAATAGCTACAAGTACAAAAATGCCCGGTAAGACAGATTCTGTGCCGTTGTTTTCAAAAAAAGAAACTGTTTCAGAATATGTGAGCGATGATACGGGAGAGGATGAGGTTTACAGCTATAGTGATTTACCGAATTCTCTTGATAATGTAAGTGATTTCGAAGAGTCTCAGAATGACTTTTATACTGAAGCTGCAGAAAGTACAGAATCCTCTTACAGCAGTGACGCTTACGGCTATTCCCAACAGGAATCATATTCCTCTGAGAATACAGATGTTTATTCCGACAGTTCATCTGATATTTATTCAGGTGCAACTGATAGTTCAGTTTCATATAATACAGACACAGCACTGGCTTATTATGAGCAACATACCCCTGTTGAACCTGTAGTTTTGCAGGAACCTGTTGCTGCAGAAGCTCCTGCTCAGCCTGTAAAACGAGGCAGAGGAAGACCAAGAAAAAATCCTCTTCCCGAAGCAGCTGCAACTCCTGTTGCAACAGCAACTACAGCAACTGCTACCGCAGCGGTATCTGCTGAAGCATCTTCAGAGCAACCTGTAAAACGAGGCAGAGGAAGACCGAGAAAAAATCCTCTTCCTGAAGAAACTGTAGCTCCTGCTACAACAACTACAGCAACAGCTGCTGTATCGGAAGCATCTGCTGAAGCATCTCCGGAGCAACCTGTAAAACGAGGCAGAGGAAGACCGAAAAAGGTTCTTACTCCTGAAGAAATAGCAGCTGCCGAGGCACTTGCGGCTGCAAAACAAGCCGAAAAAGAACGTAAGGCTGAAGAAAGACGCAAGGCTGAAGAGGCAAAACAGGCTGAACGCGAAAGAAAAGCAGAAGAAAGACGTTTGGCAGCAGAGGCTAAAAAGGCTGAGGCTGAAAGAAAGGCCGAGGAACGTCGTCTGGCAGCTGAGGCTAAAAAAGCAGAAATGGCACGTATTGCCGAAGAAAAACGTCTTGCAGCAGAGGCACGCAAGGCTGAATTAGCACGTATAGCTGAAGAGAAACGTCTTGCTGAAGAGGCTCGTAAAGCCGAAGAAGCGCGTATAGCTGAAGAAAAACGTAAAGCTGAAGAGGCTCGTAAAGCCGAAGAAGCGCGTATAGCAGAAGAAAAACGTAAAGCTGAAGAGGCTCGTAAAGCCGAAGAAGCACGTATAGCTGAAGAAAAGCGCAAGGCTGAAGAAGCACGTATCGCCGAGGAAAAACGTCTTGCCGAGTTAGCTCGTTTAGAGGAAGAAAGACGTTTAGCAGAGGAAAGACGTAAAGCCGAAGAGGCTCGTAAGGCTGAAGAAGCAAGATTAGCCGAAGAGGCAAGAAGAAAAGCTGAAGAGGAAAGAAGACGTGCAGAGGAAGCGAGAAGAGCTGAGCTTATAAGAAAAGCCGAGGAGGCTCGCAGAGCAGAAGAGGCAAGAATTGCAGAAGAGGCAAGGCGCTTAGAGGAAGCTCGTAAAGCTGAAGAGGCTCGTAAAGCTGAAGAAGCACGCAGACTCGAAGAAGCACGCAGACTTGAAGAGGCACGCAGACTTGAAGAGGCACGCAGACTCGAAGAGGCACGCAGACTTGAGGAAGCAAAGCGTAAAGCTGAGGAAGAAAGAAAACGTGCAGAAGAAGCTCGTCGCCTCGAGGAAGCAAGATTAGCCGAAGAAGCAAGAAGAAAAGTTGAAGAGGCAAAACGCAAGGCAGAGGAAGCTCGTCTTGCAGAGGAAGCACGTAAAGCGGAGATGGCACGTAAGGCAGAGGAAGCTCGTAAATCCTCGAAGCCTGTTGTGAAATCTGCAATGGATGACCTTCTCGAAGCTCAGATTCCGATGAAGAGTCCTGACAGAAAGCCTGCTCCTCCTCCGATGGTATCATCCAAGAAAACGGCTAAACCGGTAATTGAGAGAGAAACCGAAATAATTCCTGAGCCGGTTGTTGAAAGAAAGCCTGTCCTTGAAAGCAGACCGATTGAAAGAAAACCTGCTGTTACAGCAAAGCCTGAGACGGTTGCTTATGCCTCTGATGATGAAGAATATGAAATTTATGAAGAGTATATCAAATTTGATGAAAGAGACGTTGAAGAAGAAATCGCTCCTGAGGATTTCGGCAGACTTTCATATGCAGATTTGTATGATGATACTGAAGAAGACGATGATTTCGTATTCTCTGATTTGGAAGAAGAAAAGGAAGACGACGGAGAGTTTAATTACGGTGTTAAGGTTGTAAGAAAGAGAAAACGTTCTCAACAAAGATCTGTACAAGAAAAAGCACCTGTTCAGGAAATAGTTCTTACATCTGA
Organism: Clostridia bacterium; assembly: GCA_017501865.1. Taxonomy (GTDB): domain Bacteria; phylum Bacillota; class Clostridia; order Oscillospirales; family Acutalibacteraceae; genus DTU089. The sequence continues at coordinate 4,451 of JAFVWD010000010.1, forward strand.
AGATGACACTCCCGATTTTTCAGATATTGACGGTAAAGCAATGCTCTCACTTGCAGAAATGAAAAAGAAAAAGAATAGATTTTAACGACGGAAAGAGGTAAACAATGTTTTTCCAGAATATGTCGATGGCTGCACAACAAGTTGCTATTCTTTACCTAATAGTTGCGGTCGGTTTTTTAGCCGACCGCATTGGTATTTTTAAGCAAACAACTGCCAAAATGTCAAATGACTTGTTGTTTTATATTATTACACCTACAGTTATTGTGCAGTCCTTTTTAAATATGGAATTCAGCAAAGATACAATAATGTCTTTTCTGACAGCATTTTTATGTATGTTTGCTACACTTACGGTAGGAATTTTTCTTGTTATTCCTTTTTTCAGGAAGGACAAGGATAATTCATCAATATACAAATATGCGGTAAGCTACGGAAATATGGGATATATGGCATTACCGCTGTGTCAGTCTTTGCTCGGAAGCGAAGGTGTATTTTATTGCTCTGCAGGTGTAGTTGCTTTTAATATACTTTCGTTTGTACACGGCATCTGGCTTATGAAAAAGGGGACCGAAAATGACGAGGGCTTTAAAATAAAGTCTATTGTTTTAAATCCGGGAGTTTTGTCTGTAGCTGTAGGCTTACCGTTGTTCATACTCGGAGTGGAGCTGCCTCAGATGTTAAGCGGTGCAGTGACACACATAGCAAATCTTAACACACCACTTGCAATGATTTTCTTAGGTACTTATATTGCCAATTCAGATCTTAAGGCAATGTTCAGGCAAAAGCAGAACTATCTTGTGGTATTACTCAAGCTCCTTGTTTTACCTACAATAATGTTCGTAATTTTTAAGCTTGTCGGTATTTCAGGGGTTCTCTTAACTGCTTGTATGATATCTGCCTCTGTACCGAGTGCTACAAATACAGTTATGTTTGCGGCAAAATACGGAAAGGATACAAGTGTAGCTTCAACTGTAGTGGCATTCTGTTCGCTTGTTTCAGTATTGACTATACCTGTTATGATTGCTTTAAGCCATGTTTGATATTACAAAATTACCGTTTTACGGTGAACTTCCGGTGGGGGTGTGCTCGTTTTCAGCCTTGGAGGATGAATTGTTTTCCTGCAGAGCTAAATCGCGTATTCCTGAAAATTCACAAAGCGTGATTGTGTATCTGTTTCCGTATTATCTGGGTGATGATTATTATAAAAACTCTAATCTTTCCAAATATGCAGTGCCTGAAGATTATCACAGAATATGCGGTGAGTATTTAGAGAAAGCAGCCATTTTGTTAAGAGAAGAATTCAGTGGCTTTTCTTTTCAGTCCTTTTGCGATAATTCACCCATAAATGAGGTAAAGGCTGCAGCTTTAGCAGGCTTAGGTGTCAGAGGAGAAAACTCACTTCTTATAAACGATGAATACGGTAGCTTCTGTTTTATTGGTGAAATTGTTACTGATATGAAAACAGATGTGAAAAACTGCGAGCTGAGGTATTGTCTGAAATGCGGTTTATGTAAAAGGGAATGCGTGAATAATGCAATATCTGAAGCGGGTATAATAGAGGAGAAGTGTCTTTCTTCTATTACTCAGAAAAAAGGTGAGTTGAAGGAAGATGAGAAAGCTCTTATACTTAACTCAGGCTGTATATGGGGCTGTGATGCTTGTCAGAATATTTGCCCGATGAATAAAAATGTAAAGTGCTCACCTGTAAAGGAATTTTATGAAAATGTAAAGCCTCGTTATGAAGGTAAGGCAGATTATAGTGAGGACAGAGCATTTTCCTGGCGGAAAAATGAGGTAATTGAAAGAAATCTTGAAATATTGTGTTGTAAAAAAGATAAAAATCAATTATAATTAAAATAATAAAACTACGGAGGTGCGTTTATGAAACTCTTAATTGGTATCGTGAATAGCGATGATGCAAATGAACTTCTTAATGAAATGAATAAGCTGTCATTTCAGGCAACCAAATTATCAACGTCCGGTGGATTTTTGAAAACAGGTAACGTAACATTTCTTGTTGGTGTGGAAGAAGAAAGGGTTGACGAACTTATTTCTGTATTTGAAAGCTGCTGTTCAAGGAGAACACAAATGGTGCCGACTGCACCACCGTTTATAGGTGAAGGCTTTTTGAGTGCCGCTCCTGTAGAAATAACTATAGGCGGTGCAACAATCTTTATTTTAGATATTGAAAAATTTCTTAAATTATGATGCTTGGTATTGATAATTTAAATGAACAGATGAAAAATGAATTGCAGAAAACGATTTCAGGCGGTAGACGTCCTCATGCAGTTCTGATTGACGGTGGTACCGAAAACGAACGTGAGGAAATGGCATACCTTTTAGCTAAGGTTTATGTCTGTAACGATGATTCCTCCAACGAACCCTGCAATTCGTGCTCATCTTGCAGAAAAACTGATGAAAGAATTCATCCTGATATTATAAAGGTTACGAAGCCTGACGATAAAAAGTATTTTAAAAAGGATGATTTGAAAAAGGTTGTCGAAGAGGCTTACCAGACACCCAACGAAGCAAAAGTACGTGTTTTTATTCTTTCAGAGATGCAGTTAATGAAAATTGAAAGTCAGAATGTACTTCTGAAAATATTGGAAGAACCACCTGCATACACTGCTTTTATACTTACATCGGAAACAGCTAATTCTGTTATAGGAACAGTTCTTTCGAGGGTTTCAAGATTCAGAATTGGTGAAAAAAACGGTGAGCTCGGGTTTGATGAGAAGGCAGTGGAAATTGTAAGAAAAACTTCAGAAGCCATGCTTTCAAATTATGAATTTGATGTTATTTCTGCAACTGCCGCACTTGACGGAAATAAACAATTAACAGTAAATGTGCTGAATCTTCTGGCGCTGTTTTTCAGAGATGCGGTTGCCGTAAAAAACGGCGGAAAGCCATTGGTTTCTGAATTAATCAGTGAAACAGAAAAAATTTCATATTCTTTTTCTACCGAGAAGCTTCTCGGGTTTTATGATAATATGAATGAGCTTATAAGATTAACTGAGGGTTACCCTAACTACACACTTTTATCAGCACAGATATGCGCGAAATTAAAAACCTAATGAATTGGAGATAAAATATGGCAGAAGTTGTCGGAGTTAAATTCAAAGAGGTCGGTAAGGTGTATTATTTCTCACCGGACTCCAAGAGCTTTAAAAAAGGTGATATGGTAATTGTTGAAACTGCACGAGGTGTTGAGTGCGGCGAGATTGCTATGGAGAATAAAGAGGTTCCTGAAAGTGAGATTATGAGACCGTTAAAGTCAATAATCCGCCTTGCAGGAGAAGAAGATATTAAAATAACAAAGGCCAACAGAAAAAAAGAAAAAGAAGCATTTGAGGTTTGTGAGAAAAAGGCTCTCGAGCTGGGACTTGATATGAAGCTTGTTGATGTTGAGTGTACATTTGACGGCAGTAAAATTCTTTTCTACTTCACCTCAGACGGCAGAGTTGATTTCAGAGAACTCGTTAAAAATCTTGCTTCAATTTTCAGAACAAGAATAGAAATGCGCCAGATTGGTGTCAGAGATGAATCTAAAATGCTCGGTGGATTAGGCATTTGCGGAAGACCCTTCTGTTGTTCTCAATATATGTCAGATTTCCATCCTGTTTCCATAAAAATGGCAAAGGAGCAGGGCTTGTCACTTAATCCTGCAAAAATAAGCGGTACTTGTGGCAGACTTATGTGTTGTCTTAAATATGAGCAGGAAACATATGAATATCTTTACAAAACAACACCTAAGGTAGGTGCCATTGTTGACACGAGAGAGGGTAAGGGTACAGTTGTCGAAACTAATATTCTTGCCGGTACCGTGAAGGTTCAGCTTGAACGTCGTCCTGAGGCTGCTCCCGGGGTTTATTCAAAGAAGGATGTAAAAATTCTTAAAGACGGAAAAATCCAAGTAGATAAGAGCGAATTGGAAGCGCTTAAGGGTATGGAATAATTTTCTGCAAAAAAATTAAAATACCTATTGAAATTTTTGAAAGTTGTGTTACAATTATACCAAAGAACCCGTTGGGGTTTTCAAATGAAGAAGGAGGAGAGTAACTATGGCATACAAAATTACTGATGCTTGCATTGCATGTGGTGCTTGTGCTTCAGATTGCCCTGTAGAAGCAATTTCTGAAGGCGACGGCATCTATGTAATCGATGCTGATACATGCATTGATTGCGGCGCATGTGCAGGTGCTTGCCCTGTAGAAGCTCCTGTTGAAGCTTAATTTTAACTTTTCAAAATAGCTCGCAGATTTTTCTGCGGGCTATTTTTATTTTTAAATGTAAAAAAATAATTAAAATGCTAATAAATGCTTTGTTTTTTACAAGATTTGTGATATAATTCTATGGATAATGGTGTTTTGTTGCATTTTGTTGAAGAAAGGTGGATTTAAGTTGGAGAGATTTATTGATATTACTGATTTTACAAGGGAAGAGCTTCGTGAAGCAATAAACCTTGTTACATTTGTTAAAGATAATCAGCATGTTTATAGCAGTGAATTGAAAAATCGAACAATAGTCAACGCTTTTTACAATGAAGACAGAAATGCAAAAATGGCTTTTTCTACCGCAGCAACAAGAATGGGCGGAATGCATTTTGATTTTAAATGTGACGAACAGGAATCCTTAAGAGATGCTGTTATGACCATGTCCTCCTGTGGTGATGTAATTGTTCTTAACCATCCTAAAAAGGGTGCGGCAAGAGCAGCCTCATTATATGCCACAATTCCTGTTATAAATGCAGGTGACGGTGACAGAGCATACCCTGTAAAAACACTTGCAGATATTTCTTCTGTATGGATTGAAAAAAACCATATCTCAAATATGAAAATAGGCTTTGTCGGTGATTTTTCAAACAATGCCCTCGTAAGAGGTCTTTTGCAGTGCCTTAATATTTATAAGGGTAACGAGTTTGTGTTTATATCTGTAAACGGAAAACCTATTTCCGATGATTTTATTTCGATTATGGATAAACGCGAAAAACCATTTGTTGTGTATGATAACATTGCAGAGCCACTTCCTGAGCTTGACGTGCTTTATATGACTAAGGTTACAAAAGATAATTTCGATTCGCCTATTCAGTATGAGGCGAGAAAGCACAATTTTGTTCTTGATGAGCGCTTGCTTCTTACAGCAAAGCCCGATTTAGTAATTTTACATCAGTTCCCGCGTGGCGAAGAGTTAGATATGAGTGTTGACAGCGATGAACGTGCAAAGTATTTTTCTATGCTTAATTACTCGGTTAATTCGGCAATGGCAGTAATATTGAAGCTTGTTACAAAACGCACGGGCAGACTTATAAAGCCACGCTATGAAGAAGCGACACATGATTTTAAGTGCTTAAGAGAGAACTGTATTACTTCAACAGAAGATTATTTACCGCCTCTTTTCCACGAGAACGCAGAAGGTAAATTAATATGCAAATATTGCGGACAGAAATATGATATTGAGTGATAGAATTTATGAAGCTTGAGAATGTTTTGGTTTTAGACGGAGCAGGAAGAAAAGACGGATACACGAAAAAAATGATATCTGCCTTACTTGATTATGTGCAGTATGATAATGCTGAAATTATTGAGCTTTACGAAATTAAACCGGAATTCTGCGACGGGTGTAATTTTTGTGAGCATAATGAAAGATGCAGACACCGCGACCTTGACTTGCTTTTTGAAAGCTTTGAGAAAGCCGATTTAATTATATTTGCTTCTCCTGTGTATAACGGAACATTTTCTGCACCTATGAAAATTCTTATAGACAGATTTCAACCTTACTATACGTATTTTTATAAAAATAATAAAACACAGAAGATAAAAAAACGCAGAAAGGCAATTTTACTTGCTTCTGCAGGAAGAGACGGTGAAAAGTCCTTTGCCTTTATGAAGGAACAATTAAAATTTGCCTTCTCTGTTTTGAACATTGAGTTTTTTGATTCTGTTCTTTGTAATTTTACAGATACTGACGCAAAAAAGGACGAGGCAATAAATGTTCTCAGAAATATATCAGAAAGGATAGATTTATGTTGAAAAGGAAAATGAAAAAAAGTACATCAATTATAATGGTTGTTGTGTTGATTCTTACTATGTTGACTGCAACAGGTATTGCACTTGAAGTTAAAGACAGTCTTTTCAATATGAATCCGCCGACTTACCTGAATACCTCATATTCAAACAGCGGCATGAACGGCTTTAGTGTTACTGCTAAGGGTTCACTTGAGACTGAGGATGATTATGAAGCTTATATTTTCTCAGTAGAAGATAACGGAGCCTTAAGTGTTAACTTTAACCATGAAGATGTAAAGGAATCTTTAATGGAAGGCTGGAAGATTTCCCTTTACTACATTCAGAATCCCGACGAGGATTTATATGACTATAAACAGCTCACTTATTTTGATGCTTTCTGGTCAGATGTTACAGCTTCCTGGGGTGAAACCGGAGTAAGACCCGGTACTTATTGTGTAATTGTTGAACCGGGGCAGTTTTTTCTCCCGGGTGATTTTGAAGTGAATGTGAGCTTTTCTCCTACAGAAAGCTACGAAAAGGAATTTAATGATACAATTGAAACTGCAGACAATTTGCGCCTTAACAGAACTATTTACGGTTCATCAGGTCAAAGAGATGACGATGCAGATATAGATTATTTCAAATTCAATATAACAGAAGATACTTATGTAAATATGATTTTTGAGCATACTGACGATAAACTGCCTCAGGTGGGGTGGATTGTACGATTGTTAACTGCCGATGGTCAGGAAATATCATCCTTTGCTTCAAAATATCAGGATCCTTTACTCGAAACAGGGAAAATTAATTTAAGACCCGGTACATACTATGTTTGCATAGAGACACAGGTTCAGACAGGCATTACATATCGTCTCAGTGTCGAAACAGGTATATCTGAAACGACCGAGTTTGAGCTTAATGATACTCCTCAGACAGCAGAGGTATTCCCTGAGAATACAATAGTCAGCGGTAGCCTTGCTCCGAGAGTTTTAGGCCTTGATAAGGACTACTTCAAGATTACTTTGACAAAGGAAAGCTATATAACTATCTCCTTTACTCACGAGCTTGAAGAGGATAATAAAGATTATAACGGTTGGAATATTCGCCTTATAAGACCTGAAAGTGACGGTACTTACACAGAAATTGTAAAGAGAGTCTCCAAGTGGAACGACGAAGGTGTAAATATAACAGGTATGGGTCTTCCTGCCGGTGAATATTACATTCTTGTTGATGCAGATTCAATGCAATACACTTCACTCGGTTATGAGCTTTCATATATTTGTCAGAATGATATCTTGTACGAGAGAGAGTCAAATGACACTATGGAAACTGCAAACAAGGTGGATGTACGTAACGTATATTACGGTACACTTATTTCAACTGATATGAATTTCGACAGAGACTACTATAAATTCGAAGTTGCCAACGATACAAACATCGCATTCCAGTTCTATCACGATTATACAAGTGACAGCTCTCTTGCATGGGTTGCAACTATTATTGATGAGAATGGTAAGGAAATTAAGCAGATTGAGTCGGCTAAGAATGACTTTGTTGTTTCGACGGGTGTTATAGGGCTCAAGAAGGGTACTTACTATATTCTTATAGAAAACGACCTTTATACATCTGAAGATACATATTGGTTCAAGATTATTAATTAATTTTAAATTGTCAGGAAGGGATTAAAATGAAAAGAATGTTATCTGTTCTGTTGGTTTTGGCATTGCTTGTAACTGCTTTTGCATCCTGCTCTTCAACAAAAAAGACAGATAATATTCTTTTAGTCACCTCCTTTTACCCTATATATATTTTCACATCAAATATTGTTGATGGCATAGATGGTATAGAGGTAGAGTGTATGGCTGAGCAGAATGTTGGTTGCCTTCACGATTATCAGATTTTAAGCCGTGATGCAAAGCTTATTTCAGATGCCGATGTGTTCATAATAAACGGTGCAGGAATGGAAGAATTTTTAGAGGATGTTTACCTCAATGATGAAAACCTCAGAGTAGTTGATTCTTCTGAAAATATTGATGTTATTGAAAATTGTAATGAACATCACGAAAATCATAGTCATGACAATGAGGAGCACCACGAACACGAGCACAGTGTTAATTCACATATCTGGCTTGCACCTGAAAATGCAATTGCTCAGGTTGAAAATATTGCCCGTGAGTTAAGTAGTATTTATCCCGGATATAAAACAGAAATTGAAAGAAATAAAAATTCCTACACAGAAAGATTAAGCGCCTTAAATGAAGAACTTGCTGAGGCGGCTTCTGTGTTAAAAGGGAAAAATATAATAACCTTTCACGAGTCTTACGATTATTTGGCTGAAGCATATTCATTCAATGTCATTGCTACGGTTGAAGGTCACGAGGGTAGTGAGCCCTCAGCCAAAGGACTTGCTGAGTTAACAGAAATAATTAATAAAAATAATGTATCTGTTCTTTTTACCGAACCTCATTACAAAGGTTCAGCGGCAAATATTTTGTGTAGTGAGACAGGTGTAGTTATATGTGAATTGAATCCTGTTATAACAGGCGACGGAAGTCTTACTTCTTACGAAGATATAATGAGAAAAAATATTGATATTATTGTAGAGGCGGTGAGTTAATGTCATCAGAGAACGGTTGCGGACTTTGCAAAATTTCTGTAAAGGATATCGGTGTAAAAAAAGGCAAGGATGTATTGCTTTCAAGTGTGTCGTTTGAGCTTTTTTGCGGTCAGTTAACCGCTTTGATTGGGGTTAACGGAGCAGGAAAAACAACTCTTTTAAAATCTATTCTTAATGAAATAAAGCACGATGGTACGGTTTTGTTCGAGTCACATCATGGGGAGAAAATAGAAAATATAACTATAGGCTATGTTCCTCAGCATCTTGATTTTGACCGTTCTGCGCCTATAAGTGTTGAAGATTTTATGTTGATAGGAAGAACCTCATCACCTGTCTGCTTCAAAAAAGATAAAAAGCAATCAAAAGCAATCGATGAAGCACTTTCAATGGTGGGTTGTCTTGAACTGAAGCAGAAAACCCTCGGTATGCTTTCAGGCGGAGAGATTCAACGCGTTATGCTTGCAAGTGCTCTTTATCCGCTTCCGGAATTATTAATACTTGATGAGCCTGTTTCAGGTGTGGATGCAAAGGGAAGCGAAAAATTCTATGAAGTAATTTCGGATCTGAAAAAGAATTATCATATTGCTATAGCAATGGTTTCACACGATTTCGGAATTGTTAAGGAATATGCAGACAATGTTATTCTTATAAACAAATCAGTTTTAAAAAGCGGTAGTGTTGATGATGTTTTTTCATCTTCTGAATTTAAAGAAAGTTTCTTTTACGGATTGGATTGATAATACAAATGTCGTTTATATATAACATAATTGAGTCGGTTCTGCCGTTTGCCTGGGCGGATTACAAATTTATGAAAAATGCACTTCTGGCTATTGTGATTATTGCACCGCTTATGGGTGTTTTAGGAACAATGGCAGTAAATAATAAAATGGCATTTTTCTCAGATGCTTTAGGGCACAGCGCATTGACAGGTGTCGCACTCGGCATTCTTCTCGGTATAAAAAATGAAATGATTTCTCTTGTTGCCTTTGGTGTTTTGTCAGCGCTTTTAATAACAAGAGTTAAAAATAAAGGTAATGCTTCAAGCGATACCGTAATAAGTGTCTTTTCTTCGGTAGCCATAGCCGTAGGACTTTTGGTTTTATCGTATGGCGGCGGCTTTTCGAAATACAGTGCATATCTGGTCGGAGATATTCTCAGTGTAACTCCATCTGAAATACTGTGTCTTTTTATTACACTTATTATTGTTCTGGTTATATGGGCATTTATTTACAACAAGCTTCTGTTGATTTCAATCAATAAAGAGCTTGCAGCAAGCAGAGGTGTTAAAACAGTTCTTTATGAGAATGTTTTTTCTGTAGTAGTTGCAGTTGTAGTTATGCTTTCAATAAAGTCTGTAGGTATATTGCTTATAAATTCACTTCTGATATTACCTGCAGCAACCGCACGTAATATAGCGAAAAACTCAAGAACATATCTTGCATTATCAGTTGTTACATCACTTGTTTGCGGTGTGGGCGGTTTAATAACATCGTTTTATGTAGATACTTCAGCCGGTGCATCAATTGTAATGGCACTCGCCTTAGTATTTTTTGTAACGTATATAGTAAGAAAGAAATAAATAAGAAAGGGATATTAAAAATGTTATTTTCACAAGATATCGGTGTTGACCTTGGTACTGCTAATACATTAGTTTTTGTTAAAGGTAAAGGTATAGTTATAAGAGAGCCATCCGTTGTTGCGGTGGATGAAAGAACAAATCCGAAAACAGTTGTTGCTGTTGGTGCGGATGCTAAGAGAATGATAGGAAGAACTCCGGGTAATATTACTGCAATAAGACCTCTTAAGGACGGCGTTATTGCTGACTTTGATATGACCTCAGATATGCTTAAGGAGTTTATAAGACGCGCTATAAGCGGTTCGCCTTTCAACAGAGCAAGAGTTATGATTTGTATTCCGTCAGGTGTTACAGAGGTTGAACGCCGTGCGGTGCACGATGCTGCAAAAAGTGCGGGTGCAAGATATGTAAGTCTTATAGAAGAGCCAATGGCTGCTGCTATTGGTGCAGGACTTCCTGTTCTTGAAGCAACCGGTAGTATGATTGTTGACATCGGCGGTGGTACAAGTGAGGTTGCAGTTATTTCTCTGGGAGATATTGTTACTTCAAAATCAGTAAAAATGGCAGGCGACAATTTTGACGAATCAATAATTTCTTATATAAAGAATACATTTAACCTTCTCATAGGCGAAAGAACTGCTGAAGATATTAAAATAAAGCTTGGTTCTGCTTACCCTTATGAAGGTGAAGCTGCTATGGAAATAAAGGGCAGAAACCTTATAGACGGACTTCCGAAATCTGTAGAGATTACAAGTGCTCAGGTAAGACAGGCTCTTGCGAGTCCCGTTGACCAGATTCTTGACTCAATAAGATATACTCTTGACAGAACTCCGCCGGAGCTTTCAGCGGATATTATTGAAAGAGGTATTATGTTGACAGGCGGCGGTGCGCTTTTAAGAGGACTCGACAAGCTTATTTCTGCAGAAACAGGTATGCCTGTAAATGTTGCTAAAAATCCGCTTGATTGTGTTGTTAACGGTACAGGTATATGTCTTGAAAAAGATTTCCTCGGATTTAATAAGAAGGGTTAATTAAAATGAAAAGATTTCTGCAAAGTGATAGCTTTAAACATCTTGTAGCGATAGTAGCGGTAATTCTTTTAGGTGTAATTTGTGCAGCTTTTTCTCACAATGCATCTTCGCCGTTTACTTCGGCAATGAGTGTTGTTTTTACTCCGCTTCAAAGGCTGGCATCAAGCTTTTCTTCTGAAATGACTAATCTGAATGCTGCCTTTACGTCCTCTTCGGTTTATCTCAAGCAGATAGAAGACCTTGAAAATCAATTGTCAGATTACAGGGAGAAGCTTGCAGATTATGAAGAATTAAAACAAAAAGTAGTTGCTTATGAAGAGTTTTATGACATAAAGGTTCAGAATCCCGATTATCAGTTTGCCTACGGAACAGTAGTTTCAAGAGATGCGGCAGATCCATATGGTTCATTTGTTATTAATGCGGGCTCAACCTCCGGAATAGAGGTTAACGACCCTGTTATTTATGGTGACTATGTTGTAGGTATTGTGAAAAAGGTAAATCTTTCTACAAGTGTTGTTTATACTGTTCTCGATCCGCGAATCAATATAGGTGCTTATGAATCTGCAACAAGAGAATACGGCTATGTTTCGGGAGATACATCACTTTTAAACAAAGGCCTTTGTAAGTTGCAGGGGCTTGAACGTTCAAGCTCTATTGTAAGTGGCGGTGTTGTCTGTACTTCAGGTTCGGGTGGTGTTTTCCCTCACGGACTTATTATTGGTGAGGTTGTTTCTGTAAGTGATGATGAAATAACAACCTCAACCTACGCGACAATTAAACCGTATACAAAGCTTAATGAGCTTACAGATGTTTTTGTTGTTACTTCATTCATAGGCCAGGGTGAAAGTGATATAAGCGAATAAACTGAATTGCTTGAAAAGAGGTGAGATGTGTGAACTATAATAACAATAAGCCCAAAATTAAAAGACGTGTTATTTTTGCTCTTATAATAATTGCTACGGCTATAGTGCAGAATACAGGTGAGAGATTTGACGGTGTTTTTGGAGTGCACGCATTTCTTCTCATACCGTTAGTTGTGGCGATTTCGATGTTTGAACGTGAAATTGTAGCATCCTTGTTAGGTGCACTTGCAGGGCTGCTGTGGGATTTGTCTACAGGACTTGATGGTTATAATATGCTGGTTATTATGCTTATATGTGCGGTTTGTAGTATACTCATAAGCCGACTTATGAGAAACAATATAGTTACATCAGTAGTTTTAGGTGTATCTGCAATAGCAGTTTACATTTTTATGTATATAGCAATTTATATTGTATTGGACGGCGGAGGATATCCCGTAAGTCAGATTTTAAGGTTCTATTTGCCGTCATTTATTTTTACATCGGCTTTCATACCGATTTATTATTACTTAATTAAAACTATATTTAATTCAAACAGAACAGTTGAAGAATATTAAGGGTGTAAATAAATGACAAAGGAACAAAGAAAAAGAAGAACTCAGATAGGAATAGGGTTTATTGTAGCCGTATTTATCAGCCTTATTTTATATCTTGTAAAAATACAGATAATTGACGGCGCTGAGTATAAAGCGGCAAGTGAAAATCTTGCTGTATCGCAAATGACAATAAAAGCCTCTCGCGGAGAGATTCTTGATACAAACGGTAATCCGCTCGTTACTAACAGACAAGGGTATTGTCTTGTGTTTAAATATGCTGATTTCCCTTCATACAAAGACCAGCAGGCGCGTAATCAGGAAATTAATGAGCTTATTAAGCTGTTCGAAAAAAATAATGCTCAGTGGATTGACCGATTGCCCATAGTTTATAATAAAAAAGGCAAATTAGTTGTTGATAAGGAAAAAGAAGCAGAATTTCAGTATATGGTTTCTGAGAATATGCTTGAGCTTGAAAAGGGTACGAAGGCAACTCCTGATGAGTGCCTTGATGCACTTATAGAAAGATATAGCTTAACAGGCTATGGCAGAGAAGAAGCAAGAAAAATTGCTTCGGTATGTTTCGGAATGAAGTACCTGGGCTTCTCTGTTTCAACACCTTATACCTTTGCAGAAGATGTACCGGGTGAGCTGGTGCCTGTAGTTCTCGAAAACAGCAGCATTTTCAAAGGTGTAGAGGAAGAGAGTGTTACCTACAGAGAGTACTCCAATACAACAGCCTTCTCACATATTTTAGGTGTTGTCGGTTCTATAAGCGCAGAAGAGTATGATTATGAAAAATTAAAGCTTCAGCAAGCTCTGAGTGATGATGAAATTACAAAGGCTGAAAAAGATAAGCTGCAGAATAATGCATATTCCATTAACGATAAATACGGTAAAAGCGGTATAGAAAGTGTTATGGAATATTACCTGAGAGGAACAAGCGGTATAAAAACAACTACTCAATCCTCAGATGGTTCTGTGACAGAAGATTTTCTTCTCGCTCCTGAGCAGGGTGCAACTGTTATAACAACTATTAACTCAGGACTTCAGGTTGTAGCTCAGGATTCACTTGCAAAAGCATTAAAAGAAAACAAAAAACTGCCTTATTTCGGTGAGGCGGGTGCAGTAGTGGTTCAGAATGTTAAAACAGGTGAAATTTTAGCCTGTGTATCTTACCCGACTTACGATATAACCAAATATTTTTCTGATTACGATAAGCTTTCAAATGACGGAGACAGCCCACTCTGGAACCGAGCGCTTCTCAGTGCATATGCTCCCGGTTCTACAATGAAACCGGCTGTGGCAATAGCAGGTCTTACAGAAGATAAAATATCACTTGATTCAACGTATAATTGTACTAATTTTTATACCTGTGAGGATCAGACCTTCCAATGCCTCAGCAGACACGGTTATTTAAATGTTACAACAGCACTTGAAAAGTCATGTAATATTTATTTCTTTGAATTGGGCAGAGAATTGGGTATTGATAAAATAAACAAATACTCCGCACTTTTGGGTTTGGGACAAAAAACAGGAATAGAGCTTCCGGAGGCCGCAGGTGTTCTTGCAAGTATTGCAAACAAAGAGGCAAACGGACAGACATGGAACCCCGGTGATACCGTTCAGGCAGCTATCGGTCAGTCAGACAACCTTTTTACTCCTATTCAGCTTGTGAATTATTGTTCCACAATAGCTAACGGCGGAACAAGATATAAGCCGTATATTATAAAATCAGTTCTTTCTGCCGATTTGTCTGAGGTTGTTTATGAAACAGAGCCTGAAATTCTCAATACACTTACTATAAGCGAGAAAAAGCTTAATATTGTAAAAGACGGTATGCGTCAGGTTTTAACAAGCAGAGAAAACAGTGCACACTATATTTTTGAAGATTGTATTGTAGAGGCTGCAGGTAAAACGGGTACTTCTCAGCTTAAAAGAACAACTGAAGACGGAACAGTAGTTGACTGTAACAATGGTTTCTTTATTTCATATGCACCGTATGACGACCCTGAGATTGCTGTGGCAGTTGTCGGTGAAAATGTTGAAACCGGTGGCGGAATGTCAAAGGTAGCGGTAGATGTTTATAATTACTATTTCGGTCAGCGTAATAAATACGATTCTGAAAACAGAAATAATATATTGATTCCTTAAAAATTATTGAAGGTGGGAATAAAATGTCGGCAATAATGGTAGCATCTGCAAAAGGTGGCGTAGGTAAATCCTCTTTATGTGTCGGATTAGGAAGAATTCTTTCTGAGCACAACCATAAAACACTTCTTATTGATATGGATGTAGGCGTAAGGAGTCTCGATTTGCTTTTAGATGTTGCAGAAAAAACAGTTTATAATTGGGGCGATGTTATTCTTAATAATTGCGAGCCCGATAAAGCTCTGATTCACATAACACAATCATTATCACTTTTGCCGGCACCGCTTTTTGTTTCTGAGGAGTTTACGGCAGAAGAAATGAAAAAATTAGTAGAGCTTTACAAGCAAGAGTATGAATTTGTTATACTCGATTCTCCTGCAGGTATTGAAACAGGCTTCTCTCTTTCCGTGGGAAGTGCAGATAAATGCATTATTGTTTCTGTGCCTGACCCTATAAGCATAAGGGCGGCTTCAAGTGCATCTGCAATTGTTAAAAAATCAGGAATTGAAGACATAAGACTTGTTCTTAACCGTTTTGATAAACGTCAGCATAAAAAAGTCTGTGTGGATGACATAATAGACAATGTTTCTGCAAGGCTTTTAGGTATTATTCCTGAGTCAAGCGATATTGCTCTGACCGCAATAGGTGAAGAGCTTCCGTATGATTCTAAAGGTAATTTAGCATATCTGAGAATAGCAAAAAGACTTTGCGGTGAAAATATTCCTTTCAAAATTAAAAATATATAGTTGACAAAATGAAATAAAGTACTATAATAAATCTGTACTTAAAGTGTAGTGCGCATATCATTTTAAGTGCCGGATAAAACAGGGGAGCTGACGGACGTTGGCTGAGAAAGAAAACATTCCTTTTCTGACCCTTCAAACCTGATGCGGGTAATGCCGCCGTAGGAAAAATACGTTAAGTTTGTCTTAAGTTCTCCCTATGGCTGTGTGACCGCCGTAGGGAGATTTTTATTGGAAGGATTTTTAAAATGACAAATTTGACAAAAAAACAAAAAACAAGACGACTCGCAGAAAGTGCGTTGATGTTAGCGCTTGCGGCAATACTTTCAAAGCTTGCTGTATTTTCTTTGCCGTTCGGCGGAAGTGTTACATTATTCAGTCAGGTGCCCATTATTTTGATTTCGTACCGATACGGAGTGAAGTGGGGACTTGAAACAGGACTTGCAATGAGTGTAATTCAATTGCTGTTCGGACTCGAGAATTTTTCATATGTAAGCGGAATGACAGCATTTTTAATACTCACCTTCTGTGATTACATAATAGCTTTTTCAGCACTCGGCTTAGGCGGAATTTTCAAAAATAAAATCAAGAATGATTTGTTAGCAATTTCTGCAGGCGGAATATTAGTGTCTGTTATAAGATTTGTATGCCATTTCATAAGCGGTGCAACAATCTGGGGTGACTACGCAGAGGGTGCTCCCGTTTTGGAATATTCATTCAATTACAATGCAAGCTATATGCTTCCTGAGCTTATTGTTACAGTAATAGGACTCATTGTGATAACAGGTATTTTTGATTTGAATACCGAGGAATTGAAAATAAAAGTTAAAAAAGTAAGCAAAAGTAAATAATTTGTAAACCTCCCTTGAATTTAAAGAAATTGTTTGAAATTTATCACTATAAGTGATAGAATAGAAAATTGTAAACAATTTAATTCAAGGGAGGTTTTTTCTTGAAAGATGAAAAAGAAATAAAAAACGATTCCGAGCAGTCTAACCCGAGCTTGGAATCTATGCTTGATAAAACGGGAGATTATAACGAAGAACAGCTTTATGATGAATTGGAAAAGCTTGCGGAAACCTTTAAAAATGAGTTAAAAAAAGCTTCAGAAAACGGTGAGGTAAAGGTAAGCGAAAACGAGATTGTAGACGAAAATGACAATATAATTCCCGAAGAAGAGCTTTGCAAATGCTGCGGTGAAAAAAGAAGAGATACTTCTGTTTCTGAAAACTACGAGTATTGCAGTGAATGTCGCGAGCTTATGAAGCATTATCCGTTGAATTTTGCAAGTGTAGTTATTGCCCTTGCGATAATTTTTGTTTCTGTTCTCAGTGTTACTATTTTTGCAGGTGATTTTGCAGGGTACAATTACGCACGGACAGCAAAAGAGCACGAAAGTAAAAATGAAAAATTCTCAGCAGTTGAGTACTATGATTCTGCTATAAACTTTTTTGCTGAAAATGAGGTAGTGCCTAAAAAGCTCTATAAGGATAGCTCATCAAATGTGTTTGCAACATTACCTGAAGGAGTTCGTTCATTCTATGAGGTATCTGAAAGGATCGATGAAGCACTTTCTGATTTTGAAGCAAAGCTTCCTATATATAATGGCTACCAGAAGCTGAGAAATCAGTCACTTCTTATGTACAACACCTTTAATGCATTTTATTCAATTCTTAACAATACCGAATATATGAATTTTGACCCTGAGGATAAGGAAACTATCGGAAAAATTTATAATGAAATAGGTGCTCTGGCAGATAAAGAGGTTACAATAACTTCTATGTCAGGTGAAAAAATGACACTTACTTATGACAGAGCATCTGTATTATTTTCACAGTTTATGTTTGCGTATTCCTATGATGAATTTGAAAAGGCATATGACTGTCTCGTTGAGCTTAATGAAATTGCACCTGAGTTTATTTCTATGTACGGCTACGAGTTTGCAATTATTGAGATTCAGTACGGTAATATGAAAAATGCTGATGCACTTGCAGAAAAGCTTGTTTTAAATAATGCTGAGGATTCTTCTCCGTACGCTGTTTTTTCATACAGCGAACGTATGAAGGGAAATCTGAGCAAATCTGTAAAGCAGGCAGATAAAGGCCTTGCTATAGATGAAGAAAATCCTGATTTGTACAGACAGAAAGCAATTGCTATGTTGCTTGATGGTGACAAAAAGGGTGCGCTTGAAGTTATGAATTCAGGCGAAGCATACGGAGAATATGGTGTTATGTATTATACACACCTTATAATTGCATCTGAAGCAGGTGACAAGGATAAGGTTTCTGAGATTAATGCGAAAATCAAGGAGCTTAATGCAGAAACTCCTGAAAAGGTTCAAAGATATCTTGACGGAGAATTGAGTTATAAGAAATTATTTACGGAAGGCACAGGTGATATAGAATGACATACATTTATGTGGCAACAAGAATAATTACTTATTTCGGTACAGAGCTGAGAACCTTCTGGGAACATCTTGTTTGTCGTTTTTTCAAGATTCCCGTTGAAGATGCAAGGGCATTCAAATCTTCAGAAATGTGCGGACATATAGAACACGAATTAACCAAAAGTGTCGAAGAAGCCTTTGTTATGTGCTTTTTCCCGTTTATAATGAACCTTTTACTCGGAATATGTGTATTGCTCACAGGTGCATACAGAGTAATATATATAGGAGAGATTTCTGTTTCAAGCTGTATATTTCTTTGGGTAGGTATTTCACTTCTGGCAAACTGTGCTCCGTCCTTTGAAGATGTGCTTTCGTTTAAGGATGCTCTTTATAATGATAAAACAAAGGGTGTTGTAAGAGTTCTTCTTACTCCGCATTTCGCTGTATCTTATGCTTGTGCATTTCTTGAAAGATATTCTTTAACATTTGTTTTATCGGTAGCATTTGCATTTGCTTTTCCGACGGTTTTCAGTTTATTGTTTCCTGTCCTTGAAAAGCTTATAATAAAGTAATATAAAAAGACCTTGACTTTCGGCAAACCGAAGTCAAGGCCTTTTTTAGTCCATAGCTTTTTCAGTTAAAATAATTTCATTGTCATCTGTAAATGTTGCAATAATTCCGTTTTTATTTGCGGTTGCATAAATCGGAACCTTCGCAACCATTGTTAAATTCCATTTGACATTAGGGTAGATTTTTCCGAGAAAATTAGTGCAAATTGCTATTTCGGGTTTTAAAAGCTTTAAGAAACTCTGCGAAGATGAACCGTAGTAGCCGTGGTGTCCTAATTTCAGCAAATCAACATCACCTATTTCTTCACCGTACATCTGCTCAAGTCCCGAGGATTTTGTGAAGTCTGCTGCAAGAAAGGCTTTTTTGTTGCCCTTTGTAACAATAACACCGACACTGTTTGCGTTTTCACCGTTTCCTTTTAATTCTTCAGGTGTCTCGGTGTTTATGAAATGCAATCTGAAATCTCCGAATGAGAATTCCCAGTCCGGAAGATTTTCTATAAGAACTATATCTTTTTCTTCAATGGATTTTATAATGTCATTATAGGTTGTAACATTATCCCATCCGTCCTGCTCTAATTCTGTAGCAATTTCAGTATTATATTTTTTGAAGTGTGCCCGTCCGATTTTTATATCTTTATCATTTATGATGTCAGAAAAATTACCTATGTGGTCATAGTGGTTATGAGTACCGAGTATAAAATCAAGATAAACCTCGCCGCTTTTGCTTTTGGCTACTTTTTTTATATAAGATAAAACTTCATCACGATACCCTTCATAAGCAGTAGTTTTTCGCGGGTTATTATCGCCTTCGCCGGAATCGATTAATGCAAACTTACCGTTGCTTTCAATAATGATGCAGTCTGAGTTTCCTGTGTTAAGAAAATGAATTCTGTCATCGCCGGTTTTGTAATCAAAGGTTTCTACCGTAAAATTGTAATTTTTCTCGTATTTGTTACATAAAAGAAGGGTTACAATATCTAAAATGAAAACAGAAAACATTACAAATGATATTATAAACGTTGCTATTACGCGAGCCGTTTTTTTCTTATCCTTCATATTCGGCACCGCCTTTTAATTTGATTAATGAGTTTATAATTATTGCCGCAACAAGTGCAAAGAAAACATTTGTGAAAATAAATAAGACGAAAATCAGTATTGTTATAATTATTCCTGAGAATCCGCTCTTAAAGGTTTTTGCAACATCAGAGAAGGGAACACTTTTCCATGCGTTCATTATTAAAACGACAGCCGCAGAATGAAGCGGTATGCGTGACAATATATCACCAAAAAGAAAATAAGAAAATACGGTTAACAAAACAGCAAGAACTGCAGAAATTAAGCCGTAGCTTCTGAACGGGTAAACAGAAGAAGGAAAGCCGCCGGTAATACCTGTTAAAACCGAAGCAGTTGTACGCGAATCGGTACGCTCATCAGGTGATTTGAAAATAAGCATAATACAAGCAACTGAAATTGAAGCAAAAATGCAGTTCAAATAAACATCAAAAGAAAAATTGAAGTTTGTATTGAGTGACGGTAAGAAGAACTGCAGAAATTCAGCAGGTAAACTAAAGAGGTTACCTGTTTCGTTTATGGGAGAGGAATTTTTATCGGGGTTAAGCCACAAATTTAAAATCAACGGCAGAAGCAAAGAGAATGCCTCTGCGGGAAAGTATTTACTTGCTTTTCGGAATTTGAACGGGTATGTTATCATTGCGAAAAGAGTTATAGTACCAAAAAAAACACCGCGCCAGTTCGGATGGAACCCTAAAGACCGGTAGTTTTTGAGTATCTCGATAACCGTGAATCCGTTTGCACCAATCCCGAAATAATGAGTTGTTAAAAGTGCGGTTACAGAAAAAGCGAGTCCGAGAGTTACACCGCACAAAACAGAAGAGTGAAGTCTGAAAAAATCAGCTTTTTTGCTGAACAAAGCATACAAAACAGCACCCGTAATTATACAGAAGGGTAATAATGCGTTTGTATTGTATGAAAGAATGAGGAGTAACGGTACAGCAAAGTATACATTAGGTGCAAGTAAGGCTTCTTTTTCACTTATTGAAATAATAAGACATATAACAGATGTAATAAGTGCGTACCAGATATTAAGTTGTAACGAAGCGGCAAAGGAAACAGAGTATAAAAAAACAAACAGAAATGCCGTTATACTGCTGATTACAGCGATTTTGTAATTTTTGATCTTAAGCATTTAGAATTCCTTATCTTTGTGAAGTTTAAATTATTCTACATTAAAAATAAGAATATAACAATAGTTTTTTGAAAAATATTGAAATTTATGCCTTTTGTTTCCTTATCGCTATTGACAATTTGAGATTTTCATTCTATAATAAAACAGATTTTGAAGATTGGAGTGGGATATTTATGAAATTAACACCTGCTATGAAAATTATTCTTGCAGCTGCAGCAATTTGTATTGCTATTACTCTCATAACAACAAACAACATTGCTACAGTTATGGTTCTTTATGGTATTAATACTACACCGGCTGTTGCAACTCAGGGTACAGGTAATGGCTCAGCGCAGGGTTCAACCTCTACAGGCGGAGATTCTTCTACCGGTACAATCGGTGACACTACAGGTACAATAGGCGGTACTACAGGCGGTACAACAACAGGTACAACAGGTGGTACAACAGGTGGCACAACAGGTGGTACAACAGGTGGCACAACAGGTGGCACAACAGGTGGTACAACAGGTGGCACAACAACAGGTACACAGAGCGGTTCAACAGGCAATGCTCAGGGCGGTGCTGCAGGTTCAACAGGCGGTTCTGCTCAACAAGGTGGCGCAACAGGTAATGCAGGCGGTTCTGCTGCAGACAAACCAGCAGGCGGTAACCAGGCTGGCGCTGCAGGCAACCAAGGTGGTGCTGCTTCGGGCAACAAATCAGAAAAAGCAGAAATCGTTGATTATTTCAACAAATCAATCAACGCAGTTAAAACTGATGCTAAGTCAGTTACACAGAAGAGTGTTACAAACTATCTCGCAGGCACACCTACTATTCCGGGTGCTCTCAGCGGTATTTATAAAATGCTCGGTGGCGACGGTTGGTTAGATGGTATGCTTCAGGATAACAGCCAGGGTGAAGTTACATATACAGGTGCTGATATAGTAGCAAAATTCCCTGTTGAAGGCGAAAGCTATGCAAGTATGCTTACTGAGGCAGATGTTGAAACTGCAAATCGTACAGAGGCAAATGGTGTTTATACAATCACAATTACAACCGTTGCTGATGCAAAGTCAGACAATGTTTCTCATGGCCAGGGTCATGCACCAAAGGCATTTAACGTAGTTCTTCCTAATGTTGTTAATGATAACATTCCGGGTGCTGCAAAAGGTATTGCAGGTACTGCAACAATGGATTATCCGTCATCTACAATTGTTGTTACTGTAGATAAAGCAACAGGAAAAGTACTTACAGCTGATTATGACCTTAAATGGACAATTAACTTTGATAAATTAGGTGCTGTAATTCCTTTGGGAACAAAAGCTTCTTATGTTATCGGCTGATTAAGAATACATAGACAGCATCTGGAAACAGATGCTGTTTTTTATTGGAGTGAGAGAATGCTTTCAGCAGAAAAAATTAAAGCTCATTTATGCAGCGATTTGAAAAATGTATCAATTAACGTAGTTGAAAAAACAGATTCTACAAATTCAGTTGTAAAAAAGGTAGGCAACAAGGAAAAAGAGTGGTATACCTTGGTGGCGCTCAGTCAGACTGCAGGCAGAGGACGTCTTGGCAAAAGCTTTTTTTCACCTTGCAATACAGGTGTTTATTTCAGCATATTGCTGAAACCGGAAATTGAAATTGAAGATTTTGTTATGATAACAACAGGTGCGGCGGTTGCGGTGACAAGAGCTCTTGAAAAAAACGGAGTTGTTGAACCGAAAATAAAGTGGGTAAATGATATTTTTATTGATGACAAAAAGGTATGCGGTATACTTGCTGAAAGTGTTATAAATTCAGAAAGCAGAAAAATAGAGTATGCGGTACTCGGAATAGGAATTAACTTAACTGAACCTGAGAGCGGGTTCCCTGAGGAGCTCAGGAGTATTGCGGGTGCGGCTCTGAAAAATTCTGCTCCGGATATTAAAGAACGGTTTATTTCTGAATTTATGAATGAGTTTTACGAAATTTATAAAAATCCCGACCGAAGAGGATTTATGGCGGAATACAGGGAGAAATGCTTTGTTTTAGGAAGAGAAATAGAAGTAATAACTGCTGATGG
The DNA here is from genome assembly GCA_017501865.1 of Clostridia bacterium. Lineage (GTDB taxonomy): Bacteria > Bacillota > Clostridia > Oscillospirales > Acutalibacteraceae > DTU089. Next base: position 27,172 of record JAFVWD010000010.1, read on the forward strand.
TACACGAAAAGGCAAGGCAATTTCAATTGATGAAAAAGCTCATTTGCAGGTTGCTTTTGCAGACGGTTCAACTGAATTTATAAGCAGTGGTGAAATCAGTATTAAAATATAACAAAAAATTCAAAAAAACATTATAATAGTTGCTAAAATTTTTCAGTTTCTCTTGCATTTGCTAAAATAGTGTGGTACAATGCAATGTGTATATATGGGGTATAATGTCCCAAGTCGTTATTAGGAGGATATATATGAAAGCATTTAAAAAAGTGTTGTGCATTTCACTTGCGATTATGCTTGCAGGGCTCACTCTCGTAGCACCTGTAGCTGCTGCTACAGATATTCCGCTTATTGTGGTTCAGGGCTTTGCTGCAACTCCGCTTGTTAAAAATGCGGGTACAGATCAGGAAGTACAGGTTTTCCCGCCTGAAAATTTTGTAAATGACGGTAACATTGCAAATCTTACAACAGCAATTATTACAGGTTTGATTGAATACCGTGTAAGTGACGAGGATTGGAACGCATTTGCCAAGAAGGTTCTTCCTGAGGTTAATAAGCTTCTTGACCCGATTGCGTATAACGTAGACGGTACACCGAAGTACAATAATGTTGCTTGCGTTACATATGATGAACCAATGTCATCATACACAGAAGAAGAGCAAAAAACAATTTTCACAGCATTCGGTATCAAATACGCACAGCAGTATAATGCTGATATGGTTTACTCATTTGCATATGACTGGCGCCAAAGTCCTATTGATTGCGCTGATGAACTCAATAACTTCATTAACTATGTAAAATCAAGAACAGGCTCAGGCAAAGTTAATGTTGTCGCATTAAGTCAGGGTTCTGCAGTTACACTTGCTTACTTAGCAGAATTTGGCGGAAGCAACATTAATAACCTTGTTTTTGCTTCTCCTGCATGGCAGGGTACATCTCTTGCTGGTGATGTATTCACAGGTAATTTAGATATTGATGTTTATGCATATGAAAACTTCCTTGTTGGTATGTCTGACGGTAGTGCTACTACCCACTTTATGGCAGTTCTTTTCTCATGGTTTGCAACAAGAGAAGAATTTACTGAAGAATATTTTGAAATACTTACCGAAGTAATCAGTGGTATGGAGCCTGCTATTTACTCAGATGTTATAGTTCCTATGTTAGCAGGTATGCCGGGTCTTTGGTGTCTTGTTCCGGATGATTATTTTGATGAAGCTAAGTCATTCCTTTTCCCTGAAGGTGTTAATGCAAATCTTCTTGCAAAGATTGAGGCTTATAACGCAATTCAGACAAATGCAAAAGCAATAATTGAAGATGCTGAAGCTACAGGAATGAAATTTGGTATTGTATGCGGTTACAACAGACAAATTGCTCCTATAAATGATAATCTTAATACAAGTGATATGGTAGTTGATACCAAATATGCAAGCGGCGGAGCTACTTGTGCAAATTACCTTGAAGCATTTGATGATTGGGGTAAGAACTATGTTCAGGTAAAGAAAGACGGTCACTATCACGTTTCATGGGATTACAAGGTAGATGCTTCAACTTGTATGTTCCCTGAGCAAACATGGTTCATTAAGAACCTTCAGCATGTTGCTTACGGTACTTATGAAGGTGACGGTACTTGTGATATAGTTATGTGGCTTCTTTCAATGGATGAGCAACATACTGTATTTACTGATAAGGAAAATTATCCTCAGTTCAGTCTTTACAACACATATAAAAGATTTAC
>JAFVWD010000128.1 GCA_017501865.1 Clostridia bacterium
TATAATCTATTATGTCACTGCACCCCTCTCTTACTATTTCTTTTATTATAACTTCACAATGTGAATATGTGTGATTGTGATTATTTTCACTTGTGTTTTTGTTCACAATATGTTATAATTCAGCAGTAATTTATAGGAGGGGATTTTTTGTTTCTCTATAATTTGTTTTCAAAAAAAGATGTTATAAAAAAAATATCAGAATCTAAATTAAGAATATTGAAGTATGATAGCGACTATGCATTTGATATGAAATGTCTTGAAGCTTTCATCGAGGATTATGAAGGATTAGAGCTAACAAAGGAGCAACGTCTTTTTCTTAATGATTATATTGCGCTTTTAGAAACAATTAATGAACATAATGGAACAGTTTGTTATTTTGCGGGTTTTTTTGATGCTTTAAAAATTGTAAAAAAGAATCGTAAATAAAGAACTAAAAATACTCAGATTTATCAATATTTAACTTAAACGAAGAGGCCGTAGCCGGTTAAGACTACGACCTCTTCTAATGTGGAAGTTAATATTGAATTATAAATAATAGCTCAAAAAATTATTTTTCTCTTCTTGCTTCAAGCTCTTCATTCATTTTTGCAAGAGTTTTCTTGTCAAGGTTATAAACAAGACCGAGACCAATAAACTGGAAGATACCTGCAACAAGGTAAAGAATAGCAACGAGCATACGGATATCGCAAGCTACTTCCCAGCTAAGTAAATTAACATCAATTGCAGTAAAATTACCCTTTGCATCAGGAGCAGAGTTATTTACATAACCCATTGTACCCATAATTGCAACTGCTGCTGCAGGTCCTAAGCCCTGAGCAAGCTTACGGAAGAATGAATGGAGTGAATAAACAACACCCTCTTCACGGCTACCTGTTTTCCACTCATTGTAGTCAATAGCATCACCCATCATAGCCCAAGAAACTGTTGAGTAAACACCAAGACCTAACGCACAAATAAGCTGACCTAAAATATAAACAATTAAGTCAATTTTTGTGTTATCTTCTGTAACAGGAATAATTCCGAGTGGTCCAAGGAAGAGAATTGCTGCACCAACAATATAACAAATTGAACCAATTGTTGAGAGCTCTTTTTTACCGAACTTTTTAACCATTCTGCTTGCAAGTGGTGTGAAAATTACCATAGGAATCATTGCAAATCCTGAAATGAGACCTGAGCTTCTTGCATCATCAAAGTAAATCTGGAATGTAACCGAAACAGCGGTTGCAGCACCCTGCATACCAATGAACATACCCATAGCAGCAAGTGTTGCGCCAACTGCAGGTCTGTTCTTCATAAAGTTACCCATAGCCTTAATAACATTGAATTTAGGTTGGTCTTCGTTACATTTTACGTCTGTATCAACACGGATTTCTGTGTTTTTAATCATTACCTGGAAGCAGATAAATCCAACAACACCCATTACAAGAGCAATTATAAATACACGAATTCCGTTAAGAGACTGGTCTTTATTGTAAATAATAAACGGGAAAACTACCATAGGAACAAAGTTACCTAAAGCACCACCAATTGAACGCCATGCAGAAAGTGATGCTCTTTCACCCGCATCAGAAGAAATAAGTGATAAAAGTGAACCATAAGGAACATTTGCTACTGTGTAGAAAGCATCCCACAAAACATAACCACCAATGAAAATTGCTATTTTTGCAGCAACAGGAGCTTGCGGTACAGGAACAAAGCAACAAGCACCACCAATAATAAGACCGATTGAACCTACAAAAATATACTGTAAGAATTTGTTTCTCTTTTTATAAACTCTTTTATCAGCATCAATAATTGAACCAATAAGCGGGTCATTAATTGCATCCCACACCTGAACTATAATTAAAAGAATTGAGTACCATTGACTAAGACCCATAACCTGTGTCCAAAAAAGTGCCATTGTTCCCTTAAGTGCAAAGGACATATTACAACCCAGGTCACCCATCATATAAGCCACGGAGTCGCGAACACCATATTTACGATGCCCGTTAGCATCTAATTGAACAGGTTTTTTTGCCATTTCCATTCCCCTTTTCAAATAAATTTTATTCTTTTTTGGAATATAGTATAATTATTGTTCCACAATCACATTATAAGCGAAAACGAAAAATTCTTGTTATGAAAATTTTTAGGTTTTCAGGCATTATTTTTAGAAATAGTGAAATATTAAACAAAAAAAATTACATAAAGTGGAAAAATATATTAATAATCACATAAATTTATAATTTTTTTCTTTTTTCTGCTAAACATTTAGATTTTTCTGCTCTGCCTATACTTCTCTTTACATATGTTACCACCGTATCTGAATTTTTAATCATCCACTCATTTTTTTAAAATAGCTATTTTTTTAGGTACTTTTTCCATATACTCAGGAAAAATTGTATATTCACATTGTTCTTTCAATGGGAAATAGGCTAATACGATAAAAAATTTATATAGGGATACTCCTTCTTTAATTCATATAAAGATGTTTTTACTATTAAATCAAAATTCCCGTTATTCCCAACATAGAATTTATTTGCAATTTCGCTTTTTACAAATAAAAACTACAATTTTATTGACATTCCGTTAAATAAAGTCTAAAATCTTTTTATATTATTATATTTATCAGAAAGTGTGATTTTATGAAAGTTTCTACAACAACATCAAGAATTGCAAAAAGATTTGATGATTTCACTTCAATTAAGGTAATTGCAGAAGCCGGCTTTGATGCAGTTGACTACTCAATGTTTTGTATGACAGAGGATGAAAATTCCATTCTTAACACAGATGCTTACAAGGAGCACGTCTTAAAGGTTAAGGAATATGCAAAAAGTCTCGGACTTCACTTTAATCAGGCTCACGCACCTTTTCCGACATTAAAGGATGGCGACGATGAATATAATAAAATGATTATGCCTAAAATTAAAAGAGCAATTGAAATAGCAGGACTTTTAGAAATAGAGAATATAGTTATTCACCCTGTAGTATTTAAAGAAAATCAAAAAGAAAAAAATATAGAAATGTATATGAGTCTTTTAGAGGATGCAAAAAAAGCAGGAGTGAAAATTGCTCTTGAGAATATGTTTGGAAAAACAAATCCTGAAACAGGAAAAAAGCTGACGAATGTCTGCAGTCTCGGCGAAGAATTTGCAGATTATTATGATGCTTTGCCAAAAGAACATTTTTCATGCTGTGTAGATATTGGCCACTGCGGACTCGTCAATTCTACCGCAGGAGAAATGATAAGAGTTCTGGGTAACAGAGTTGCCTGTCTTCATACTCATGATAATAATGAATTTGACGATTTGCACTATCCGCCATTTATGTTCGATTTAGACTGGGACGACATAGCAAAAGCTCTCGCTGAAATAGATTATAACGGATACATAACTCTTGAAAGTGACTGTGTCTATGACCAGATGCCACTCGATATTGTTCCGTATATGGCTAAATATATGTGTGAAGCTGCTAAAAAACTCGGCAGAATGGTAGAAGAATATAAAGCGCAAAAATAATTTTAAGGTGGTTACACTATGAACTTTTCAGAAATAGCAAAAACGAGACAATCGTGCAGACTTTTTGACGGTACAAAGCAAGTAGAAAATGAGAAAATTGATGTTATATTGGAAAGTGCAAGACTTTCACCCTCTGCCTGCAATGCTCAGCCATATCATTTTACTGTATGCAAGGGTGAAGCGGCAAAAAAGGTAGCAGAAGCAACCAGGGGAATGGGTATGAATAAATTTACAGAGGACGTACCCGTTATGATTGTTATTTCCGAAGAAGCATATAATAAAACTGCAGGCATTGGTTCTAAAATAAAAGATAACGATTACCGTTCAATTGATATTGGTATTGCAACAGCATATTTAACTGCTGAGGCTTCAGCACAGGGTCTTGAAACTTGTATTTTGGGTTGGCTCGATGATAAAAAAATAAGAAAAATCTGCAACTTAAATCATCCGGTAAGACTTGTTATAGCTCTCGGGTATCCGAAAGAAAACTATGAATTACGCGAGAAAAAGAGAAAATCGATTGATGAATTGGTTACAGTCATTGAATAAAATACAGGCTATTTACTGATTTCAGTAAATAGCCATTTTTGTTGCATTTTGTTAACATAAGTGCTAAAATAGTAAAGTCAATATGACCTGTATTTAAAACGGAATCGGGTGAAAATCCCGAACGGGCACGCCGCCGTAAGTGATTTTTAAAATATTCTTCTTGCGTTACTACCGCAGGTAACGGACAAGCCATTGAGAATTTTTCTTGAGAAGGTGAAGAATATATCACAAGTCGAAATACTTTTTAAATATAGCTTTTCATATTTTCTGCGAGCGCCGGAAAGGAATTGAGAAAATTTATAAAAAAGGAAAGATGCAATTATGAAAACTAAAATTTTCAACAAAAAATTGTTAGTTACTCTTTCAATTGTGCTTATTGCGGTTATGGCACTCTTTATTGCAGGGTGTACTAATAATTCAAACACCGAAGAGACTACTACGGAACCACCTGTAAGTACAACAGAAAATGTTGCACCAACATCTGTGGGCGAGGGGCAGACTACTTTTACCTTTACTGTTACAGATTTAGAAGGTAAAGAAACTGTTTTTGAAGTAAAGACTGACAAAAAAACTGTCGGCGAGGCTCTTCTTGATGAAGGACTTATAGCAGGTGACAATGGTGAATTTGGTCTTTATGTAAAAACCGTAAATGGTGTTACCGTAGACTACGACAAAGACGGAAAATATTGGGCTTTTTACGTTGATGGTACTATGGCTTCTGTCGGTGTAGATTCAACTGAAATAAAAAAAGGCTCTACTTATTCCTTTAAGGCAGAATAATGAAGCTTAATGTTAAAGAAATTGCTGTTTTCGGAATGTTGGGTGCATTAATATTTGCCCTGAAAAAATCAATAGAATTTTTACCCAACGTACATTTAGTAGGAGTTTTTATAGTAGCCCTGACTGTAGTTTACAGAAAGAAGGCACTATATCCGTTATATATTTATGTTTTTTTGGATGGTCTGTTTGGCGGATTTTCTTCCTGGTGGATTCCTTACATTTATATATGGACTCTGCTCTGGGGTGCAACAATGTTACTACCAAAAAATATGAATGTTAAAATAAAACCAATTGTTTATATGACTGTATGTGCGTTGCACGGATTTTTGTACGGCACTCTTTATGCACCCTTTCAGGCTTTGTTTTTTAACCTTGATTTTAAGGGAACTATAGCCTGGATTGTTGCAGGTCTGCCTTATGACTTAATTCACGGGGTAAGCAATTTTTTCTGCGGAATTTTAATAGTTCCTATTATAATTACTCTCGAAAAAGTAAACAAGCAAGCAATAAGACATTAAAAAGGGGATGTAAAAAAAGCGCAGACCATATAAAACCAGATATAGCAATGGGTTCTGTAGGTTTAATAAGCCTATAGAACCCATTTAAAATACAGACAAACTAAAATTGATGAAAAATTTATGTTTTATACTATGAACAAACTTCGCCACTCGACGTACCATTGTACGCCTTCGGGCAAGCAAAATACAGGCTATCGCCTTGATTTTGCTCAGTTTGTCCATTCTGCATCTTTTTTTCCTATCCCCTAAAAATGAGCTGTAAAAAAACCTGCGTTTTTTTACAGCCCCTTTTTTATTTTTTTGTATATTTTCTGAAAAAAGCATAAAACTATTTTTGGGTGAAAAATATGAGAAATTATCAATATAGTAAATTAGTCAGTGAAATAACTCCGAAATCACCGTTGAAAAAGGATTTGATAAATGCATTTATTTTTGGCGGAGGAATAAGCTGCTTTGCTCAGTCATTATGGACTCTTTACTTAATGACACCAATGACAGTAACAGAGGCAAAAACAGCAGTTTCCGTTACACTTATTGTTATTACGGCAATTTTAACAACAGTCGGTGTTTTTGACAAAATAGGAAAAATTGCAGGGGCAGGTACATTTGTACCTATTACAGGATTTGCAAATTCCATAGTGTCACCGGCACTTGAATTTAAAGCAGAGGGGCATATTTTAGGAACAGGTGCAAAAATGTTTAATTTAGCAGGTCCCGTGATTGTGTATGGCTGTGGAGCGGCAACACTTTATGGTTTCATTTATTGGGTTATAGAAAAAATATAGAAAAGAAGCTATAAAAAGGAAAAGTCCTAAAAGTCAACTGCTATGGAATTTTAAATATATAATAAATTCAGGAGCACTTAAATAAAGTGCTCCTGAAAAATTATATTAATTTAAAATCAGTCTTCTAATGCCATTCTGACTTTACATAAGAAGTCTGTCTCATTGAATGGCTTTGATATAAATCCTCTTGCACCTGATAAAAGTGCCTCTCTTGTAATTTCCGGCTTTGAAATAGCAGAATTAATAACTATTCTTGCGTTTTTGTTTATTTCAAGAAATTCGTGGAGAAGCCCCAAATCATAACTGTCAGGGAGCATTATATCAAGAACTGTAAGGTCAGGGGAGGTTTGAGAAAAGATTTTGCGGGCTTCATCTGCAGTTGAAGCTTCGGTAATATTATCGAAGCCTGCATTAATCAGTGCTTGCTTCATAACACCGCGCGAAAACTCCGCATCATCTACAAGTAATATTCTTTCGTTCATTTTAATATCTCCTGTGTTTATAAGTCTAATTGAGCTTTTAAGGCTTTTTCGTAATCTTCAACAGGCATTGGCTTGAAGAAGTAGTAGCCTTGAGCTTCGTAAGCACCTATACTTATAAGGAAGTCAGCCTGATCTCTCGTTTCCACACCTTCAACGACTACCTTAAGGTCAAGATCATTTGCCATTGAAACAACAGAAGCAAGAATTTTACCGGCTCTCTCATCAGTTGTTGATGTAGGCAGGAAGTTGATGTCAATTTTTAAAACGTCAACCTTAATATCCTTAAGGGAGTTAAGAGATGAATAACCGCTTCCGAAATCATCCATAAGAACATGGAAATTTGATTTCTGGAGATTATAGGTAAGATCACAGAGCTTGTGATTGTCTGAAATGAATGAGCTCTCAGTAAGCTCGAACTCAATATACTCGTGAGGAATATTGTATTTGTCAACAATTTTTACAATATTCGGGAAAAGGTTCGGGTCGTAAAGGTCGGCTCTCGAAACGTTTACTGAAACAGGAAGAATCGGAAGACCGTCATCACGCCATTTGCTTATGAGCTCTGACACAGTTGAGAAAATATAATAATCAAGCTCAGTAATGAAGCCATTGTTTTCAAATATCGGAATAAAGCTACGCGGAGAAATAAGTCCTTTTGTAGGGTGAACCCAACGAACAAGTGCTTCTGAACCGATTATTTTGCCTGTTCTCATATCGCATTTCGGCTGAAGGTAAATTTTAAATTCACCTTTTTCGAGTGCTTTCTTCATTTCAGAAACAATTGTTATTTCAATTTCCTCTTGTTCACGAAGTGCCTCGTCGAAGTATGAAATATGAGTTTTGTAGTTGTTTTTGGTAGCTTTCTGAGCAACACCGGCTCTGTCGAGCATATGTCTTACAGAATATTCAGAATTTTCTGCGATGTAAATGCCGAATGAAAGTGTGATGTCAAAGTTCAGCGGATACATCTTAACTGCAGCTACCAATGTATCAATTACCGTGTTCAGTAAATCTTCATTATCGTATGGAATAGAAAATGCGAACAGGTCAGAAGTTATGCGACAGTAAGTAGCATTTTTTATAGGCTCAATAATTTCCTGAAGCTTTACGGCAATAAATTTGAGAATAGAGTCACCCTCTGCAGTACCGAAAAGCTGATTGATAATTTTGAAGCTTTCAATATCAAAGCGGACAATTGCAAACTTTGAATCTTCATTTTCTTCAATTATAGTCTGAGTTTTCTCAACAAAAGTATTTCTGTTAGGAATTTTGGTGAGTCTGTCAATTGAAGAGAAAATTTCGAGCTTTTTAATTGCCTCCATCTCGGAGTTGATATTATTGAAGGTGAGTATCGCTCTTGTTTTTACACCGTTTTCAAAGTGTATTGCAAGTGCAAGTCTGAACCACTCATAAATGTTGTTGTCAGTTAAAATACGTACATTTATAAATCTTTGAGTAGTTTCAGATACTTCATTTATATTAAGGAAAGAAACAACAGCATCCAGGTCAGGTCTGTAAATAAGACCAATCATAGAGGTTGCATCAAAAATATCAATATTACAGAAATCGCGGTGTACATAATTAGAATATGTAGGGTCGATAAATGTTTTTCCTGTTTCAAAATCATATTCTGCAGAGAAAGTATTAGTCTGACGCATTACTATGTTATGTCTGTTTTCTAATGAGCTGGCAGATTTGATTTTTTGTGTCTCTGCTTCATAACGAGCAAGAATAGCCTTAACTCTTTTTACAGCATTCTGCGGGTTGAAGGGCTTGTAAATCAAATCAGTAGCACCTAAATCAAGAAGCTTTGCTTCTGCTTCAGGGGAATTGTCAGTCGTAGCAATTACGACCGGTACATTATTGTACTCAGCGCTGTTCTTTATTTTTTCGAGAAAATAGAAGCCGTCGTATGTAGGCATTATAATATCGAGAATTATAATGTCTATGTCGCCATCTCTTTTCACAAGAATGTCAAAGGCTTCTTTTCCGTCGCAAGCTTCTATAACATCAAATTCGTTAGAAAAAAGTTTGGACAGGATTTTTCTGTTTATTTCAGCATCATCGACTGCCAAAAGAGTTTTCTTGTTCACGAGGGAACCTCCTCAAAGATTTAATAGCATTGTACTTTACAGTACACTTCCACAATTTTTGTACCTGAATATGGTTCGAAAACACCCCATATGTATGGTATTATTCTTAAGAAGAACGACTAAATGTGGAAAAATAGACAAAACATTTTCTCATAACAAAAATAATTTAACATATTTTAACAAAAAAATCAATAGAAAATCCCCTAAAAGTACAAGGAATTTTAAAATTTGTAA
>JAFVWD010000129.1 GCA_017501865.1 Clostridia bacterium
GTTATTATTAATCAATCCAACAGCGAAGTGCCCAATGCCGATAATGCATCATATTCCAAAAATTATATGAGTGATATTCAATCCGTTGTAGTAAAAGCATCAAGTGAATACAGGGTTTATGATGACTTTTATTCAGGCTTTGACAGCGATGGAGCTCCTTCAGGAGTCAAGGATGGAATTAAAATCGGTGTAAAGAAAAACACAACAGGCGATACTTTTGCTTCTGCACCGCTTAATGAGTGGGGCTTCGGTAGTGAAAGCGTTGTTAAGTATGATACAACTGAAGCTTTAATAAATGCTCTTGTAAATGATGAAGTTACAGCAGTAATAATTGACGATGCAATTGCAGAAAAATCAGTAAGTAATACAAGCGGATTAAAAATTCTTGATTCGTCTTTTTACAGTACAGATTACCGTATAGCGGTTGTAAGCGAAGATGAGGAAAAACGCAACACAATTGTTTCTGCTGTGAATGAGTTAATAGATAATGGTATTATTCAGAGCATTGTTGACAGTTATATGAATTGATATTTCTGAAAGGGATTTTATTATGGATTTAGTTAAAGCACAACAAAAGGCAAAAGAATTAGTAGCTCAGATGACTGCTGAAGAAAAGATGAGTCAGCTTCTTTATACATCTCCTGCAATTGAGAGGCTTAATATAAACGAGTATAATTGGTGGAATGAGGCATCGCACGGTGTTGCGCGAGCAGGTGTAGCAACGGTTTTTCCTCATGCTATAGGTATGGCAGCTACATTTGACAAGGATTTGGTAAAAACTGTTGCTGATGCTATTTCTACAGAAGCGAGAGCAAAATATAATAAAAGCATTGAGTTCGGCGACAGAGACATTTATAAAGGCCTCACATATTGGGCGCCAAATATCAATATTTTCAGAGATCCGCGCTGGGGCAGAGGTCAGGAAACATTCGGGGAGGACCCGTACCTTACTTCTCATTTAGCGGTATCTTTCATCAGAGGTATTCAGGGAGATGGTGAGTTTTATAAGGCAACAGCCTGTGCTAAGCATTTTGCAGTTCACTCAGGACCTGAAAAAACACGTCACGGCTTCGATGCCATAGCAAGTAAAAAGGATATGTATGAAACATACCTTCCTGCATTTTATTATGCGGTGAAAAAGGCGGATGTTGCAGGTGTTATGGGTGCTTACAACAGAACAAACGGTGAGCCCTGCTGTGCAAGTAAAACCTTAATGCAGGATATTTTAAGAAAAGATTGGCAGTTTAAAGGGTACTATGTTTCTGACTGCGGTGCTGTACGTGATATATGGGAATTTCACAAATTTGCACCTACTATGAAAGAGGCGGCAGCAGTTTCTTTAAAGACAGGTTGTAACCTTAACTGTGGTGAATCTTATAAGTATTTAACAGATGCTTATGAGGAGGATTTGATTTCGGATGATGATATAACAGAAGCGGCAGAGTACCTTTATACCATACGTGCTATGCTTGGTGAATTTGAAGAGGACAGACCATATTCAGATATAGGCTATGAAAAGCTTGATTCAGAAGAAAACAAAGCACTTAATTTAAAGGTAGCGGAAGAAAGTATGGTTCTGCTTAAAAATGAAAATAATTATCTTCCGCTTAATAAAAAGGCATTTAAAAAGGTTGCAGTAGTAGGACCTAATTCAATGTCACATCTTGCACTTGAGGGTAATTATTTCGGACATGCTTCTGAGTACATAACATTGGCAGACGGTGTACGCAGGGTTTTCAGCGATTCTAAAATTTTCGTTGCAGACGGTTCACATCTTTGCAGTGAAGTAAAAAGCTCTTGGGACGGCTTTGAGTATCTTTATAGCGAAGGTATGGCAGCAGCTTCAGAGTCAGATGTTACCATTTTGTGCCTGGGACTTGACAGAACAATAGAAGGCGAAGACACAAACCACTCTAACGAATTCTCAAGCTGTGGCGATAAAAACACCCTCTATCTTCCTTCAACTCAAATGAAATTAGCTGAGGCAATCTGCGATGTTGCAGAAAATGTTATAGTTGTTTTAACCTGTGGCAGTGCTATAGATTTAGGTGATAAGGTAAGAAAACACGCAAAAGCTATAATTCACGCGTGGTACCCGGGTGCTTTGGGTGGTTTGGCTGCTGCTAAGCTTATTACAGGCGAGGCTTCACCTTGCGGTAAAACACCGCTTACATTCTATTACGGTAACAAGGAAATTCCGTCAATGGAAGATTATAGTATGAAGTCAAGAACATACCGTTTTATTGAGGATGAGCCGTTATATCCCTTTGGCTTTGGACTTTCTTATACTGAATTTGATTACAGTAATTTTAAAATTCTTTCAGATGAAAGTGATGTAATGAAGGTTTCGGTTGAAGTGAAAAACACAGGTAGCTTTGACGGCAAAGAAAAAGTACAGGTTTATGCTCAGTTTACTGACAGCAGAACAAGTACACCGAATTATCAGCTTTGCGGTACAGCTTCGGTTGAGCTCAGAAAAGGTGAATGTAAAACAGTAGAGCTTGAAGTAGATAAGTTCTTTATAAAGGCAGTTCTTGAAGATGGTTCTCGCGTAGAGCCCGACGGAAAAATTACTCTTTTTGTCGGTGGTCATCAACCTGATGAATTAAGCAAAAAGCTTTGTGGCTACGATTGCCTTAAAGCTGAAATATAAAATTAAACCTCACAAGCGGTTCAGTTGTAATTGAAATGCTTGTGAGGTTTTTATTATAAGTAAAAGTTTTTAGTAAGCCATATTTTAAAATGCTTGTTTTTGTCTGCAATTGCCAAAAGCATAAACAGTATAAATGATGTTACGGCAATGCTTATTGAAATACAGTCAAAAATTATATTGTGTGATGTGAAGAGCAAAATCAGCTCAGTAATTCCGGAAAATGCTGTAATAGTACCGAAAATCGCCATTAAGCTGTGTAGCTTTGAGTGTTTTTTAGATTTAAAAAAACCGGCGAGAAAAAGTCCTGTTGCGAGACTTAAAATATCTAACGGAATAAATATTTTTAAAAACCATTCTCCTGAATGAACCAACACGAAAAATACTGAGGCATAAGCCGCTATAGCAGTTGCATCAAGCACTATAAGTAAGTATGGTCGTATTTTTTTGAACATAAACGGCAAGGCAAATAAAACCCATAAAAGTATGCTTGTTGAAACAACATAAGCAGACCACGGTGTTTGCGGTGAAAGCAGGTAATTAACTACCAAAGAAACAACACTCGGGAGCAGAAGTAAAACAGATATAATAACAGAAGTATATTTGCGTTTCTTTTGCTCGGGTATGTCTGTTTTTATAGGAAAGGGTGAGTCGACAGAAGTTTTTTCCTCAACCTGCGGTCTGAATACATCTGTCATACACAATGGACATTTTGGTGTAAAGTCATCTAACTTTACACCGCAGTTTACACAATACGGCATAATATCTTCCTTCTTTTAAAAAAGATTACTTTCAATTTCTACAGGAATGCCCATTTCGACAAGCTTAGAGAAAAAGGCACGTTCAATATCAGTGTCATTGTAACAGTTTGCAACGGCAATTGTGAATGTGTTGCCGACAGAAACGGCGCCCATTCTGCCACCGTTAAGTAAACCCGGGCTTGGCATAAGTATGCAGCTTTCAACGAATTGATACATTTCAGGCGGTAAAACAACCTTGCCTAAGTTTGTAAAAAGTGCGGTTGTTGTAGACTCAGCCGTAAGTGCATAAGAAATTCCTATAGCTAAATCTTTTATAACAAGCGGTATAATTCTCATAAGCGGAAATGTTTCAAGCTTTACATTTGAGCTGAACATAGCACCGAGAGTTTTAGGGTTGTTTACATATCTTAAATAAAGTGAAACCTGACGTATGATTTCTTCAAAGGTATATTCACCTAAGGACGGGTCAAGTCTGAAGCTGTAACAAACCGAGAAATTCCTTAGTGTCTGTGAATCAAATTGATTGCGTGAATTAACAGGAATCTGAATACTTATTTCCTTCTGCTTTTTCTCTTCTCGCTTCTGAAAATCAAGGTAAATATCAACAAGAACCGCAGTAAAAAATTCTGTGATTGTAGCACTGTATTTTTTACAGAGCTCTTTAATTTTGTCTACGGGCATATAACCCAAAATTATATGAGAACAAAAGGCAGGCTGTTTTTCGCCTGTTCTGTGGTAAACGTTCGGCTTGCTTCTTGAAGCTTTTGCGCCAGGGGTAGCATTTTTTACAAATGAGTCCTCGAGCTCACACTGCTTCGGCTTTTCGGTAATATCAAAAACCGAACCGCCGCAAGAAATGTTATGACCTAAATACCTCAGATATTGTGCGGCGAGAGTGTTCAGAAAAACCTCACAGCCATATCCGTCAGTGAGAGCATGAAAGGCTTCTATAGAAAGTCGTTTTTTATAGTAATAAATCTTGAAGAGAAAGCGGTTGGATTCAGAATATTTTATAGGTATGCATTGGTTGCGTGTATCCTCTAAAATTACAGGGGTTCTGTTGTTGTACTGAAAGTAATACCAAAAAAAACCACGTTTTATTTCAACGCACATACTCGGGAATCGCGGTAAAATATCTTTTAATGCTTTTTCTAAAATTTCAGGGTTTATTTCTTCTGTGAGATTAAGTGAATAGCGGATGATATTTGACCAGGTTTTGGTATTCTGCGCAGGAAAGACTTTAGCTGCATTGTCAAGCTTCAGCCAGTCTCTACCATTAAAGATATGCTTATGTGTATCCAGAAATCTCACCACCCTGTATTTATTATTTAGTATTATACATAGATTATTGTTTTCAGTCAAGGTTGACGGGTGCACCTCGTTTTATATTGTGTATTATGATAGAAAAAACACGCGTATTTTTGTTATAAATTCAAGAAGGTTCAGATAGACTTTTTAAGCAAAATGTGGTAATATTAGAGCACAATTTTATTTGGAGGTAGAAAGATAAAATGAAAAAAATAATAAGCTTGTTTTTAGCATTTGTTTTTGTAGTCGGAATATGTGCTTCTGCACCAATGACAATTAAAGCAAATGCGGCAGAGGTAACAACTCTTGAATTGGCAATGGAGTATACCTTGCCTGTGGGTTCATATTATTTTACTCCGCAGTATGATGGCTGGTACAAGTTCGAGTCATCAGATGGAGGAGATCCCGTCGTTTATATTGAATTAAATGAAGATGATACGGATTATTACGCAGATGATGATTATGGAGTAGATAATAACTTCAGATGCTTCGTTGAGCTTAAAACAACCGATAGTGTATGTGTAAAAATCAGTAATTACAACGAGGAAGATACAACTGAAATAACCTTCCAAATTACTTATGAAGGTACAGATGCGCCTGAATATACCGACGATGTAGATAATGAGGGCGGTTATGACGATGATGGCGGTTATGACGACGAGGGTGACAGCTCTGCATTGACAGAAAACGGATTCACTGCATCTAAGCTTACAGACACAACCTGTGAAATAGATGCTATAGATTCCGTGGCAATAAATAACGGAGTGTTAAATATACCTGAGACAATCTGCGGTTACACTGTAACAGAGGTTAGTGATTGGCTGGATTGCAATAATTCTTCTGATGTAAAAGTAATTAACATTCCCGATACACTGAATTCTACAGGGTTTTACAGCCGTTTTTATAACCTGGAGGCTATAAATGCATCTGAAAGTAACACTTTATTTAAAACTATTAACGGTGTACTTTACAATAAGGACGTTACTTTAATTGAAGCAATACCGAGCGCATTTAAGGGTGTTCTGTTTATTCCGAAAGAGGTAACTAATTTTGATTACTCAGGGATTAATGTTGAGGATTTTGAAATAGAAGACGGAAACACAGCTTTTTCAATGAGGAACGGTTTCCTTTGTAATGCTGACGGAACAGTTCTTAAAAAGGCGACATCAAAAATTTCAACAGAATTTACTTTAACTAAAAATGTAATTGTTGAACAATATTGCTTCAGAGGCTCAAAGCTTGAAAAATTGACAGTTGCTTCAGATGTTACAACAATAACATATTCTGCATTTTCAGGCTGCGAGAATTTGAAAACTGTTACAATTCCGAGTTCGGTAAAAACAATTCAAGGTAATGCATTTTCTTATTGTGGTAATCTTGCAAATGTTACATTGAGTGAAGGTTTAACTGCAATAGGTGCGGCAGCATTCCAATGTTGTTACGACATTAAAAATTTAAATATTCCGAAATCAGTAGCTGAAATAGAATGCTATGCATTTGCTTCAGCAGGTTTAACATCAGTTACTATTCCGGGTAATGTGAAAACTATATGGGACAGTACATTTGTTGGGTGCAGATACCTTGAAACAGTCGTTTTTGAAGATGGTGTTGAGGAAATATATGATGCCTTTGAAGATAGTACTGAACTTAAAAATATAGTAATTCCTGATAGTGTAAAAAGAATATCTGCAAATTGTTTTTCCAAAACTGCGTATTACAATGACGAAAGTAATTGGGAAAACGGTGTTCTCTATGTTAGCAACTATGTATTAAAGGCAAAAGAAAGCATTTCAGGTACATACACGGTAAAACAAGGAACTAAGGGCTTTGCAGATTGTGCTTTTTCGGGTTGCGAATCGCTTACAGAAGTAATAATTCCTGATAGTGTAAAATTTATACCGTATTCAGCTTTTCAGTATTGTACATCACTCAAAACTGTTGTGATTGGCAATGGTGTAACCGATATAATTGAAGAAGCTTTTTATGGTTGTAACGCACTTGAAAATTTAACAGTCGGAAATGGTCTTAAAAATATAAATAGTTGGGCTTTTGCAGACTGTAGCTCACTTGAAAGTGTAGTGCTTCCTAACAGTTTGGTAAGTATTGATGAGTATGCATTTACCCGTTGCACTTCGCTCAGGGATGTTGTTATTCCGAATAGTTTAGAGAATATGGGTACAGGAGCATTTTCTGAATGTCCTGCCTTGAAAAATATTTCACAAAATACTTCATTTGACGACAAAGTGAGTATTTCAACGTCAGTTACAAAAATATCCTACAGAGGATTTTACGGTTGTACTTCTATAAAATCGGTAGTGATTCCTGAAAGTGTTAAAGAGATTGACGGATTGGCATTTTATGGATGTGAACAACTTTCAAGTATTTCAATTCACGATGGTGTAACCAAAATAGGCGGAGCAGCTTTTACGGGTACCGCTTATTTCAATAACGAAAGTAATTGGAATAATGGTGGCTTGTATCTCGGAAAATATCTTATTGCTGCAAAACCAAGTGTTCCGAGTGCATATGTAGTGAAGGACGGAACAAGAGTAATAGCAGGTTCTGTTTTTGAGGGTAGAGCTCTCACAAGTGTAGTTATTCCGGATTCTGTTGTAACTATAGGTGACTTCGCTTTTTCAGATTGTACTAACCTTACTTCAGTAACTATTTCTGATAATGTTACAAGTATAGGTAGAAAAGCTTTTGAAACAAATTCTGCTAATAAGGAAGTTGACCAAGAAACAGGTGTTGAATTCTATTACGTGGGAAATCATTTGGTAGATATTTCTAATTATTCTTCAGATTCATATAAGACATTAAAAATTAAAGACGGTACAAAGTGTATTGCTACAGGTGTATTAAACGGATTGTCTCAAGTTGAAACATTGATAATTCCTTCAAGTGTAACAAGTATAAATGCAGATAATTTATCTTGGTGGGCTGAACTTAAGAGCGTTGTGTTTGATGGTTCGGAAAATCAGTGGAAAAAGGTAGTTGTTGGTGAGAATAACGATGCGTTGTTTAATGCAAATATAACATTTACTCACGAGCATAATTTCTTGAATGCAACTATAACAAAACAACCAACCTGTACAGAAACAGGTGTGAAAACATCAACCTGTGCCTGCGGTGATGTTAAAACAGAAGTAATCCCTGCAAAAGGACATACAGAAGTAGTCCTTGAAGCAAAGCCTGCAACCTGTACAGCTACAGGACTTACAGCAGGTAAAAAGTGTACTGTTTGTGGAACTACAACAGTAGCACAGCAAACCGTACCTGCATTAGGTCACGACTTCAGTGCAGAATTTACAGTAGATAAAGAAGCAACAGTAACAGAGGAAGGCTCAAAGTCAAAACATTGCTCACGTTGTGATGAAAAGACAGAAGTAACAGTAATAGAAAAACTTGCGCCACCTCTTGCAACACCTGTTGTAAAAACTGCTAACACAGCAAAAGGTATAAAGGTTACCTGGGCTAAGGTAGACAATGCACAAAAATATGTAGTTTACCAAAGAAGCTATAACGCAAAGACTAAAACATGGAGCGGTTGGAAAGCACTTAAAACAACAACAGGCTTGAGCTATGTTGACACAACCACAAAGCTCGGAACAATTTACCGTTACACAGTAAAGGCTGTAAACGGAAGTAACGTAAGCGGTATTAAGTCTACATCAAATATTAAGTTCGACGTAAAGCCAACCGTAACAGTAGCAAATGCTTCAAACGGTATTAAAGTAAGCTGGTCTACAGTAGCAAATGCAACAGGCTACACAGTTTACAGTTCAACCTACAATTCAAAAACAAAGAAATGGTCAGGCTGGAAAAATCGTGGTACAGCAAAAGCAAATGCAAAGAGCTGGGTAGACAAGAGCGCAAAGAAGGGTACTATTTACAAGTACACAGTACGCGCAAGATATGGTAGTGCGGCAAGTAGCTTTGTAGCAAGTGCAAACATAGTTCGTTTACTTAACCCGACAGTTAAGGCTGTTAAAGCTTCAAACGGAATTAAAGTAACCTGGAATAAAATTGCAGGAGCTAAAAACTACAAAATCTACCGTGCAACATATACAAACGGCAAATGGAGCGGTTGGAGTGCAATAAAAACAACCAACAACAAAACATTTGCA
>JAFVWD010000130.1 GCA_017501865.1 Clostridia bacterium
ACCCACCCTTGCAAACAACAAACGCAGATAGTCATATATTTCTGTTACCGTTCCTACTGTTGAACGCGGATTTTTAGATGTTGTTTTCTGATCTATAGAAATTGCCGGAGAAAGCCCCTCTATGCTTTCAACGTCAGGCTTATCCATCTGCCCGAGAAACTGTCTTGCATATGACGAAAGGCTTTCCATATATCTTCTCTGACCTTCCGCGTAAATTGTATCAAACGCAAGTGAAGATTTTCCCGAGCCTGAAAGTCCGGTGAAAACCACGAGCTTATCTCTCGGAATTTCGACATTTACATTTTTTAAATTGTGTACCTTTGCACCGTTTACCTTTAAATTCTTTTCCATTTTAACTACCTTTTATTTTCTCAATCTGATCTCTTAAATATGCGGCATGCTCAAACTCAAGAAGCTTTGCTGCCGCACGCATTTCTTTTGTCAAGCGGTCTATTAACTGACTCTTTTCTGTTGCGGAAAATCTCTTTTTCGCAATTTTCTCCTGAACGTTATCTTTTGATGAAATTTCAAGTATATCGCGCACATCTTTCCTTATAGTTTCAGGCACAATGCCGTTTTCCTCATTATATTTCATCTGCTTCTCACGACGTCTGTAGGTTTCGGATATTGCATTTTCCATTGAGCGGGTAACCTCATCTGCATACATTATAACCTGACCGTTGGCATTTCTTGCGGCTCTGCCTATAGTCTGAATGAGTGAGGTTTCACTTCTTAAAAAGCCTTCCTTATCAGCATCAAGTATAGCCACAAGGGAAACCTCGGGAATATCCAGTCCCTCACGAAGAAGATTTATACCGACGAGCACATCAAACTCACCAAGTCTTAAATCTCTTATAATCTCCATTCGTTCTATGGTGTCAATATCATAGTGCATATAACGAACCTTTATTTTACAACCTTCAAGATATTCCGTTAAATCCTCTGCCATTTTTCGTGTAAGTGTTGTTACAAGAACGCGTTCTTTTTTGTCTACCCTTATATTTATTTCTGAAATTAAATCATCGATTTGTCCTTCGGTGCTTCTTACAAAAATTTCGGGGTCTAAAAGTCCTGTTGGTCTGATTACCTGCTCGGTAATAAGACTGCTGTTAGCTTTCTCAAATTCACCCGGTGTTGCACTTACGAAAATTCTCTGATTTGTTTTTTCGTAAAACTCATCAAATTTTAACGGTCTGTTGTCAAAAGCTGAGGGAAGTCTGAACCCGAAATTAACAAGACTCTCTTTTCTCGAACGGTCACCGCCGAACATACCACGCACCTGCGGCAAAGTAACATGAGACTCGTCTACAAACAGTAAATAATCATCAGGGAAATAATCAAGCAATGTAAACGGGGCTGTACCCGGCTCTCTTCCCGACATAACACGTGAATAGTTTTCGATACCCTTACAGAAGCCCGTTTCTCTAAGCATTTCAATATCGTACTGAGTACGTTGCATTATTCTCTGAGCCTCTAACAGCTTGCCCTCTCTCTTGAACTTCTCGGCAGTTTCTGTCATTTCATTGTAGATTTCTTCAAGGGCACGCTCCATTTTTTCGTGCTCTACAACGTAATGTGATGCAGGATAAATCGCAACGTGTGAGAGATTACATTTAACCTCACCTGTCAACGGGTTGAATTCGGAAATTCTGTCGATTTCATCACCGAAGAATTCTACACGAATAGCATTCTCTGAAGAATAAACAGGGAAAATTTCTACGGTATCACCTTTAACTCTGAATTTATTTCTTTCAAATGCCACATCATTGCGCTCATACTGTATAGCGACTAATTTATTCAAAAGTGCATCGCGTTCCTTTTGCATACCTGTACGCAGAGAAATAACCATACTTCTGTAATCAATAGGGTCACCAAGAGTGTATATACACGAAACAGATGCAACAATAATAACATCTCTTCTTTCAGACAATGCCGAGGTCGCCGAGTGGCGCAATTTATCTATTTCATCATTTACGGCACTGTCTTTTTCTATATAAGTGTCAGTTGTGGGAATGTATGCCTCGGGTTGATAATAATCGTAATAGGATACAAAATATTCCACCGCATTCTCAGGGAAGAATTCTTTAAACTCAGTACAAAGTTGTGCGGCAAGAGTTTTATTGTGAGCGAGTACGAGTGTAGGCTTATTAACATTTGCTATAACGTTTGCCATTGTAAATGTTTTACCTGAACCTGTAACACCTAAAAGCGTCTGCTCTTTTAAACCCTTATTTACACCGTCTGTAAGTGCTTTTATAGCCTCAGGCTGGTCACCTGTAGGCTTGTAATTACTGTGTAAAATGAACTTTTCAGGCATATTCTCACTCCTCTCTTTTTTGATTATTTTCTGTCTTTTTATTGTCTTAAATTCACTCGAAATTTGCTCAAAAAGCTGGCTAATAGTATATTACACGAATTTAGGTCACAAATTTGTAATCGTAATCAGTACAAAATATTCAGCCGAGTATTCAACATCAAAAAATCTCACAATATTTTTTGCCTTTATATTTCTCTACTAACACCTCAAATTTTAACTCGTAATTTTTAATTCGTTGTTCATTCCCCTCAATTTTGAGTGACGGCTTTCTTTTACCAACAATAATTGTTGCAGGAACTTTTGTCAAATCTTCATTGCTTTTAAACATTTCACAATCGTGTTTTGCTTTTAAAGCAAAACCTTTCAAGTATGGGAAATTAGCAACAATCCAAGCAACCTGTTCGGTTGTCAAAAAGTGTAATGAAAAATCAAACTCTTTTAATTCCAACGTATCAGACAAAAACGAAAAATCATTGTCTGTAATCTTTTTGCCCGTAAAGGACAAATATTCAATTTTAGTGTTCGCAAGAGGCATAAAACTTTCAATTTCTGCAGTATCCCAAATTGCGTTGCCGATTGTAAAATATTTTAGGTTGGGTGCAGTTTCAATGCCAACTATGGATTTGAGCTTTGAAAAATCCTCAATGCAAACTCCTGTTAAAGAAGTATTATTCGACATATCCCAAAGCTGTGTTACTTTTTGATTTGCGAAAAAATAAAGATATTCTAATTGTGGAAGTGTGCCTAAAAGAGACAAATCCTCAATTTGCTTATTCTTGAAAAATCGAATTGCTTTTAGTTGTTTACCATAGTTAAGTATAAAATATTCAAAGGTTTCTTGATTAAGCCCCGAAACAGTAACGGTGTCAATATCGGGATAATTCTTAAGTACATCTATATCTGAAACTTTAATTTTCCCGCCGCTAATGTCGGCTTTTTCTTCACGAAGATACAAACCTGTATGTGTTTCCGTTTTCTTGTCGTAGTCAAAACTGCCATCAGCAAAAGATTTAAAAGAAAAATTCAAAATAGTTTCACTCCTGAAAAGTAATTATTTTTTCTTTACACGAATTTAGGTCACAAATTTATTTGGTTTATATAGTGTTATTACGTATTATCTTGTGTTAAAAAGCGCCCAAAAACGGCATTTCGTCACGGTTTTTAGTGCAAATCTTGTGTTAGGATACAAAATATTCAACCGTATTTTCGGGAAAAAACTCTTTGAACTCGGAGCAAAGCTGAACTAAAAATTCAATCCGTATCTGCCTTGGTATATGCTCACTCTTTTTCAAGATAGCAAGCAGAAAACCAAGCGAAGAAACAATATACCACAGTGAGTATTATTCTGATTATTACAAAATCCCATCCTAAAAATCCTGCTACAAATCCATATAACAGTATACCGATTGCTGCAAAGCTTACACATCCGCTTACCCTGCACAATGTCATTTTGAGGCTTTTTATAGTTTCTCCTTTTGCAGGTATTGTAAACAAAAATATTAAGAAGCTGACAGCTCCGACACCAATGCCCTTTAAAACATAATGCTCAACCTGAAGCAACGAGGAACACATTTGATAAAAAATCAATGTAAAGCCGGCAAAGAGTATACAACTCATCCCTTTTTTCACAAAAGAGAACAATTTTGAGGTTGTATTATTGTACATTACAGCGAGAGTAACAATAGAAAATGTCATTACTGCAAGCATTGTATTGTCAAGAATAACATTCTGAACAAACCATGCTGCAAACGCACCCGCAATTAAAGCAAACAAATTTCTTATAGTTTTCTTTGCTCCGTCGGAATCGCTTTTCACCTTTTCTTCTTTTTCACGGGCAACAGGAACAGGTTTTGCAATAAATTTAGTTTCTTCAATACATTTAACCTGCTCAGAAAATTCCGGAATAAGCTTAATTGAATCATTATAAACCTTTTCAGATTTCTCTGTGATTTCGCCATCCTCACCGAGAATTGGTGTGTCTATTACTGTTTTTACAGCTCCGGCCAATGCACGCGTAACCGCTATAAGATTCAACTCTTCTTCAGTTAAATCTTCTTGAGTAAGCTTTTTATTTTTTAAAACTCCTTGTTTTTTTGCAGTTACTCCATCAAGCAAAGCAGTACACTTTGAAAACATAGTGTTAAGTTCACTCAGAAGCTTTTCATACAAATCTGCTTTTTGGGTTATTGCATCACACAGCACCTCAGAAATCTTCATTTTTTCGGCTGCTTTCTTTGCCTCTGCGTACATAGCATTAGCCTTCTCAAGATTTTCTCCTGCCTTTATGTTTGAAGATATTCCTGTAAATAAAATTACGGGAGCAGCTATAGCTGCTAATGGTGTTGCTGCGGCAGCTGTTGATAAGGCGGAACCCGCTATGCCTGCTGCTGCGCCTATCTCACC
>JAFVWD010000131.1 GCA_017501865.1 Clostridia bacterium
ATTAACTTTGTCAAAAAATAAAATAGGAAAGTATATTATATCTTATGAGAAGCTTTCTTCAAAGAGTGGTACTTCAAAAACTGATACTGAAAATCTCATAAAACAACGCGAGGGCTTTGAAAAGCAAAGTGCCGAGCTTCGTCTTGCCGAAAGAGAAAAGCAAGAAGAAAAAGAAAAATTAAGTGGTGAGCTTGTTCGTCTTGCTGAAAGAAAAGAGTCAATGTCACAAGAGCTTGAAAATATCTCTAACAGACTTTACGAGGAGTATGAATTAACTCGTCGCGAAGCAGAAGAATTGAATATTCAGATTGAAGATATTGCAGAATCAAGAAAAAGACTTAATGAGCTCAAGGCCAAAATTAAATCACTCGGAAATGTTAATCTGAGTGCAATTGAGGAATACAGCGAAGTTTCTGAAAGATATGAATTTATGCGTGTTCAGGTAAATGATGTAGAAAAATCAAAGGCTGAGCTCATAAAGCTTATTCAGGAGCTTACAGGTAAAATGGGTGAGCAGTTCAGAACAGAATTCAATAAAATTAATGTTAATTTCGGCGAGACCTTCGCTGAGCTCTTCGGCGGAGGTAAAGCTTCTCTTATATTAAGTGATGAATTAGATGTTCTTGAAAGTGAAATTGATATTAAGGTGCAACCACCCGGAAAGAATGTTCAGAATATATCGCTTCTTTCAGGTGGTGAAAAGGGTCTTTCTGCAATTGCACTTCTTTTTGCGATTCTTAAGGTTAACCCTTGTCCGTTCTGTATATTTGATGAGGTTGAAGCGGCGCTTGATGATGTTAACGTTGCAAAATATGCTTCATATGTTCGCAGAATGACAGATGATACACAGTTTATTCTTATAACACACCGTAGAGGTACTATGGAAGAAGCTGATATGCTTTATGGTGTTACAATGCAGGAAAAGGGCGTTTCTAAGCTTTTAGAGCTTAAAACGGCAGAAATGGCTCGCCAGCTCGGATTAGAATAAGAATATTACATTTACAACAGTATAGAAGTGTGTGGAATCGGTTATTGCAGAAGCTTTAGTCCGATTTCCCGCGCTTCAGGAAAAGAAGGTGTAGTTTTGGGTGTATTTAAAAAAATAAACTTTGGTTTAAGAAAAACAAGAAATAATATGTCGGGAGCTATAGATAATGTTCTCGATAGCTATACTTCAATAGATGAGGAGCTTTTCGATGAGCTCGAGGAAGCTCTTGTTATGGGTGATGTCGGTGTAACAACTGCGGCAGAAATAACCAAAAGACTCAATGAAAGAGTACGTAAAAAAGGCTTAAAGAACCCTGCTGATGTGAAATCTGAAATTAAAGAAATCGTTGCCGAAATGCTTGAAGGTGGCGAAGATATGGGACTTATTACCATACCATCAGTCATTCTTGTAATAGGCGTAAACGGTGTCGGTAAAACCACAACAATCGGCAAAATGGCTTCTATGTACAAGGCTGAGGGCAAGAGTGTAATACTTGCAGCTGCAGATACTTTCCGTGCTGCTGCTATTGATCAGCTTACGGTATGGGCAGAGAGAGCAGGAGTAGACATCATAAGCCATAAAGAGGGTGCTGACCCGGCGGCGGTTATATTTGATACTATTTCAGCAGCAAAAGCTCGCGGTAGTGAAATTATAATTTGTGATACTGCGGGTCGTCTCCATAATAAGAAAAATCTTATGGATGAGCTTGCAAAGATTTACAGAGTTATTGACAGAGAATTGCCTTATTCTGACCGCGAGGTTCTCTTGGTGCTTGATGCAACAACAGGTCAGAACGCAGTAAATCAGGCACGTGAATTCGCTAAAATTGCAGAGATTACAGGTATTATTCTTACAAAGCTTGACGGTACTGCAAGGGGTGGTGTTGTTCTTTCTATTAAGAATGATTTAAAGGTTCCTGTTAAGTTCGTGGGTGTTGGTGAAGGTATTGACGACTTACAGCCATTTAATCCGCATGCATTTGCAGAAGGCCTTTTTGAAGCATTGCCTGAGGATTACAAAGAAGATGAAATTGATATTTCTCAAATCAGAGAAGAAATTCCTCAAAGCGAAGAAAAGAGCGAATTAAAAGAGGCTCTGGAAGAGGTATTTGAAGCACTCAGCGAAATAAAAGAGGATGTCGCTGAGGAAGTTGATGAGTTAAGAGAGAACATTGAAGAACTCAAAGATGATATTGAAGAAAAGGTTGACGAGATTAAAGAAGATATAATTGAAGAGGTAAGAGAAATCGCTGAAGAGGTTGATGAGGCTGTAGAAGAAATGCAGTCAGAGGTTGACGCAATAGATGAAGGCGATGCTTCTTATGAAAATGAAGAGCAGAAAGATGAGCCTAAAAAGAAAAAAGGCTTTTTCGGGAGGCTTTTTAAGTAATGGAAAAAACTTTTTTAATCGCGACTCATAATATGAAAAAAAGGAATGAGCTTCTGAGGATTCTTGAACCTCTGGGAATAGATGTTAAAACTGATGAAGAATTGGGTATTACTCTCTCGGACGTGGAAGAAACAGGAGAAACATTCTATGAAAATGCACTTCTTAAAGCACAGAGCGGTTGCCGCGAAAGCGGTCTTCCGTGTGTAGCTGATGACTCGGGACTTATGGTAGATTATTTAGCGGGTGCACCGGGAGTTTATTCAGCCAGATTTGCAGGTGAACACGGCAACGATGCAAAAAATAACGCGAAGCTGCTTAAGCTTTTAAAGGATGTTCCTGAAGAAGAGCGTACAGCAAGATTTGTTTCGGTAACCTGCTGTGCCTTTCCTGATGGAACGGTGCTTACTGCAAGAGGGGAATGTGTCGGCAAAATAGGCTACGAGGAAATTGGCGAGGGTGGCTTTGGTTATGATCCCGTATTTATGGTGAACGGAAAAAGCTTTGCAGAAATTTCTGATGAAGAAAAAGATAGTCTGAGTCACCGCGGAAAGTCTCTTGCTGTTTTGTCGCAGAAGCTCAGAGAGCTTTATGTATAAAATTATATATTTTTATTTACAGTAATAACTGTACCGTGTTCGGTAACATCGAGAAGCAACTCGATGTTACCGTTTTTTACTTTTATTGTATTTTTAGTGTTGGCTTTAATTACATTGCTGAAATCAGCTTCCTTTAAAACAGTATTTGTCAAATCATCATCACAGATAAAACTTCTGAGTACATCTGTAACAAAATTATATACATTTTCATTTGTAAGAGAGGCTTCCTCAGTTGTAATGTTGCACTTTATAAGGCGGAATTTGTCATCTTGTTCAAAGCTGAGCAGAATGTTATAGTCATCAATTATAAAAAATTTTGAAAGGGTGTTTTCAGCCTCATTCAGAATAAATCCATCGGGCGAGAGAAGATATGCTTCGTTCAATTCATTTATTTTCATGGTAAAACCCATCAGATCTTTGCCGCTTTTCTGAACTGTGCAGCCGCTTAAAATCAGTGAAGAAAAAAGAATAATCAATAAAAATTTTTTCATGATACACCTCAAAATTAACATTTTTTTAACATTTTCCTACGCAATGAAGTTGTATAATAAAATAGATGTAGTTTTATTTAAATTATATGATGTACGTTTAAAAGAAATAAGTGTGATGACTATGAAATTTAAAAGATTAATAAGTCTGCTTATAGCTGTAGCTCTTGTATTCTGCGCAGTTCCGTTCAATACTGTTGCGAGTGCAGTTGATTCGTCATACCTTGAAGGCGTAACTGAAGAAGAGATTAAAAATGCATATACAGGTACAGAAAAGTTGTTAAACTTTGTAATGAAAAATTATATGACTGAAGACATAGGTCAGATGATTGAGCCTATGATTTACAATGATGCGGTTGTGTCTGAGCTGTTGGTTTCGGTTTATGCTTCAATGGAAGAAACCGCCTCTGACCTTGAGGTGTTGGGAATTGACGTTACTACAAAGGGAGTAGCTGAAAAGCTTGTTGAGTACCCCGAGGCTCAGGCTGTTCTGAACGAGGCGGCAAGCTTTGCTGATGTAGATGTTACAAAGCTTAAGTGGGGAGTGACAGATAAATATTCCTTCGCAAGAGCTGTGAGTGCTGCTCTTTCACCTCTTAATATTATGCTTGATATGCTTCTTTGCTCCGGTGAGCTTACTATTTATAAAATTATAAAAATAAAAGGCGGCGACGGCTATACAACAGCAGTTTTACCCATATTGAATGCGTTGGGATGTACTGGTATTCTTACGCAGGAGGAGCTGACCTTACAGGCAGCTGAAGATAAAAACTCAATTATTTACAATATCCTTGTTTCTGCGTTGTCGTTGATTGACAGACTTAAAGAAGATCCGCTCGGAACACTTGTAACCGTTTTACCCGAGTTTGCGTATTTTTGTGAAAGCGGTCAGTTGAATGCAGGTCTTTCAACACTTATGACACCTATAAAAGAGAATTCATATGTACAGCTTGCGGTTAAGCTTGGTTTAGTCAGTTTTGAAGATATAACCTTTGATGCAGAGGCTATGATAAACGAAAGCCTCACAGCTATGGCAACAGAAGGCGGATTAAAGCTTTCTCCTATAGATTTTGAGCTTCTCAGTTCCTTCGGCGGAGAAGCTGACGGTGTTTATAAGTCTGATAAATTGCGGACATTTGTTGAAATTCTCAGATATTTGTTGGATACCTTAAAGCAAAATAAAGAGCAGTTACCTTCGTTGTTACCTGCAGTTGGCGGTAGTGAAGCTCTGTTACCTCAGGATGCAGTTGAAAATATACTTTCACAGGAAACCGATGTTATTTTAAAAACCTATATTTCTTTGTTCAATAATACAGAAATGCCTGCACCTGAAAGCTTTATTTTCCCAACGGTAGCATTTACGCAGGTAGCATATACACAAAATTTAACAAAAGAAAACTTTGACAAGGTATTGGACGGAATAGATGAGCTTGTGAATGAGTTTATTGCAGAGTATTCCGATTACTCTGAGCTCGAAAGTATTTTAAAAGATGCATTGTACACAAATGCAAACATTAATGCTCTCGTAAA
>JAFVWD010000011.1 GCA_017501865.1 Clostridia bacterium
GTATGCTTTATAAAGCTCCGCCTTTCTTTCGTCCGTATACTCATAATTCCAGAGGTTATTTATCCCCTGAAAGTTTTCAAAGGTTTCATCGGGATGCACCTTAATTTCACCCGATTTATACGGCAAATCTATTTCTACAGTACCGTTTGAAGCAATATAAAGATATTTTGCAATATCCGTCATAACTCTCGTTGCTTCGTACCGCGGTAAATCACCGTCGTACATAATTTGTGTTGACGGCACTAAGGCAACCTCTGAATTTGTCATTCTGTAAAAGTTGGGGGTTGTACCAAAATGTGCGTGGTGTGCCGACTGCATAATTTCACATTTAAGATAACCGTTCTTATAACGATTTTCTAAAATATAACTTTCTTCGTGACCTGCATCCCCGGGGAAGCAGACCTTTGTATTTTCAGCCGTCATCATTAAAACAACAGAAGAATCGTTATAATTTTCATTAGATTTCGGGAACACATCCTCGTGAGAGCAAAGGACATCAAATTTTAAATTCCTTATGTAGAAGGCTTCACCCGAATGAAGTGTGTAAACGGGTATGTCCGGTCGTTTGGAAATTGCCTCTCTGAATTGATTTACATAACCCTCACCGGCACCCATCCACTCACCTGCATCTCTGTGCTCATATGTCGGGAAATTAAAATAAAGTCCTTCAATTATAACATCTGCCGAGCAGTATTTTAAAAAGTTAGTGAACTGTGCTATGTGGTCGTCGTGACCGTGGCTGAAAAACCAACCCGCTATTCTTATTTTTTCCCCTTCGGGGGTGCGTTCTCTTAAAAATGAATGAATTCTTTCATCATCACGGCAAGAGTATGTGTGCGCACTGTCTACTATAAAGAACGAGCCGTCACAGCAACGTATAATATAACACATACCGCAATCTATAAGAGAGTGGTCAACCTCAAACTGCCAGAGAGTAGTTTTTGTAGTTCTCTCCAAATTCTCCCGCATTTTAAATTCAGGAAGATTTTTGTTATTTTCAAGAACAACTCTTACTGTATTGTCACACGGGTAAAACGAGCTGAACAAAAGATTTTCTCCGTTTTCAAAAACAGAAGTAAGGTTGTTTTCTATATTTGTTTTGTAAGCCTCTTTGTACCCTGCCTCTTTTATAGCTTCTGAATATGAAATATACTCATCCTCACTCACATTTTCAAAAAGCCAAAGCTTTGAAGAATATGCAGAATCATATTCTGAAGCTTTTTTATCTTTTATTAAAGGAATCATATTCTGCACCTTAATTACGGTTGTTTGGTCATAGGAATAGCTTCATTTACGTGCTCAATGGTAAGGTAATTATTCCTTTCAGCATAAGCCCATTTCATATTGAAGCAAGGAACTATAGCCTCAATAGGAATATAAAGCTGACCGTTTGAGCCACGGTAAACCGAAGCAGGAAGAGTAATTTCTCCATCGTCGGTTTTTACTATATCTGAACCCTCTGTGAAGGTTGCACTCTTACCGTAAATGCCTAAGGTTACTTTACCCTCTTCTTTTTTTACATCTGCACCAATAGCTGTAAACATAGCTGCAAGCGGTGAGAACCACATTCCGTTTTTAAACTCAGGAATCTGCTCGCGCTCTGCAAGACCCAATCCGACACCCTTGTAGAATGTTCTTGTTCTTCTCTTAAAAATAGGTGCCAATGCTATAGGGTAAATACAGTCATTCTTTTTGTCTATAATACATTCATCTATAACTCTGCCGTCTTCAACTATTTTTGAAACAAGCTTTACCTTGTCTTTAAACACTTCTACTACAGCAACAGTAGAAATTTGCTCCTCACATGGGTAATGTGCTGCGTGCCAAACCTTATGGCAAGTCATTGTTCCCGGAGGGTTTGAGTTACTGTTACCTAATTCATAGTGAATTGTGCCCTGTGAAGGCTTGTCAAAAAGCTGTTCATTCTTTATAGGGAATGTTCTTGCAAAGTTATGCTCGTGACCTGCAAAAAGAACATCCATTTTTTCTATACCCTCACGCATCATAGGGTAGCCGTCGTCATTGCTGAGCTCAGGACCTGCATAATACATAGGGAAATGATATGAGCCGAATTTCCATATTCTGTCGGTTGCGTCAATATCTCTTATTAACCACTCGTTCACCTTTTCAGGCTCATTTACACCTATTATATTAAAGTGAGCATTGCCGTAATTGAATGAATAGTTTTCAGTCTCCCACCCTTTTGGACCATTAAACGGGTACGAGCCTTTAAATTGCTTACTGAAAAACTCGGCAGGCTCTGAGTAATATCTGCCTATTCCGTTTTTGTAATCCTCAAAGCCACGATTGTCGTGATTGCCTAATGTCATCATAAACGGAATGTGCTCTACAATACCTTTGAGACCTGAAAAAGCACCATTCCACTGAACCTCGTGCTGTCCGCAGTCGGTGTTATCACCTGCAGTAAGAATGAATTTTGTGTCAGGATTTTCTTCTAACACCTTTGTAAGAACAGCATTGAAGCTACTGTAATCGGGCAAATCGTGAGGATTACCGCACTGTTGGTCTGAAACGCATATAAACTTGAAGCTTTCTGCATTTTCTTCTTCGGTGGTAAAGTAAAATTCTTCACTTCTGTAATCATCGTTACCTACTGTATAAAAATATTTTGTACCGGGTTTTAAATTTACCATATCTGCCCAGAACATATTGCTTACATCAATATCACTTTCAAAAACATCTGTCTGAGCCTCATATTTTACAGCATCAGATTTTCCGTCTTCACGCACAAGCGCGTAGCCTGTTGTAACATCGACACTTGTTCTCCAGGTAACCGTCATAGAAGTTTTTGCGTCACCCTTA
>JAFVWD010000132.1 GCA_017501865.1 Clostridia bacterium
AAATAAAAGAAATTGATTTTGAATATGATGTAAGGTTGTCAAATTTAAAAACAATTGAAATTTATGACCTTGTAACAATTTTAGGTAATGCGCTCGACAATGCTTTAGAGTCAGCTGTAAACACAACCGAAAAGAAAATTGAACTTAAGACAGACTATAAAAATAATTTTGATGTAATAGTCATAAAAAATAGTTGCGATAAAAAGCCGTTTTCAGAAGAGAATATGTTAAAAACAACAAAGCAAAATAAATCAATGCACGGTTTAGGCTTAAAAAGTATGAAAAATGCCTTAAGTAAATACAACGGTGATTTCTCTTGGGAATATATTGAAGAGGAAAAAATGTTTATATTGACTGTTATGATTATGAGAGAATAATTTAAAACGAGAGTGCAAATGCACTCTCGTTTGCGTTTTTACAAAATATTCTTGCAAAATGTAATATTTATTGAAAAAACTTTTACTGTTAATTACTATGTAATTGAGGTGATTATTATGAAAAAAATTATATGCTTAATTTTGAGTTTTATTTTACTTCTTTCTGCAATTAATATTTCTGTTTTTGCAACTGAAAATACAATGCAGACAGAAGATGTTGAAGATTTTTGTGAAGGGTTAACTGAAATGGTAAATGACTATGCAGATTCTGGATTTGTTACTCCTGACTCTTCTGTTATTGAAGAAACAACTGCTGAATTAGGTGAAGAAACAGAAATTAATTTTTGTAGTAGGTTAATTGTTCAGTCAGACAACAAAATAAATACATATAATGCTATTGATGTAGTCAGCGGTTTTTCAAATTTCTATATTCTTCAATTTAAAAACGAAGAAGATACCAATTATGCTTATGAGCAATACAAAGCAGATGAAAATATAATCTCTGTTTCTTATGATGTTTTTTATAAGGCAATGCAATCAATTTTAGATGATCATAAACCACCGATTCTTACTTATGAGGAATACAAAAATGCTTGGTATCTGAATAATACAGGCATGGATTTAGTTTTAAATGAGTATAGCAATAAAAACTTACCGGAAGTAGTGATAGCTGTTTTAGATACAGGTTTTGATTTGAATAGTCAGTATTTGCAAGATAGAATTATCAGAACGTATTATAACGGTTCCGGTGAAGGTGATGAAAATGTTGAACAGGATTATTTCGATCATGGTACAAAAGTAGCAAGTGTAATAGCAAATTCTACACCGGACAATGTAAAGATTGCTAATTATAAAATTGGTACTTCAGAAGGAAAAACAAGTGCAGTTAGTGTAGCAACAGCTATATTACAGGCTATTGCTGATGATATTAAAATTATAAATTGCAGTTTTAGTTTGTATTCAGACCAAGCTCTTTTGGAAGAAGCTATTGATTTTGCGTATGAGAATAATTGCTTTGTATTTGTTTCGTCACCTAATCAGGCAGGTAATATCAGCATATGCAACAGTAATGTAATGTTGCGTTCAGGGAAAACTATAACTGTCAGTTCAAGTAATATTAAGCACGAACCAAGCTGTTCAACACGAGGCAAATTTATAGATGTCTTAGCACCTGGTGAAGATATGGAGGTAATAGCTTTAAATAATAACATCACAACAGCTCAAGGTTCATCTTTTTCAACCTCTTTTATGGCAAGTGTAGCTGCAATTCATTGTTCGGTTTATCCTCATCTTTCTTTCTCTGAAAGGTTCAGGATGCTCAAAAACAGTGGCGATGAGATAAATAGAGATTACTCAACAAATTATTACGGAAGCGGAATAGTTAATGCTTTAAAGTTATTTAAACTTGATACTGTTCAAAACCCTATTTTTAGTACAACAGAAGAAAAAGTAGTAGGTAAAGTTGTACTTGAAATTTATGCCGAAGAGGGTGCTGATATTTATTATACAACCGATTGTACATATCCTTCAAAGAACAATGGTAATTTATATAAAGAACCGATAGAGATATATGATGAGTCTGTAAAATTTACCGCAGTAGCATATAAAGATGGTAGAAGAAGTAATTATGTATTTCAAAATGTTTGTTCTTTTGTGGAAGGCACCAATGAAATGTTTGAGATTAATGAATATGGTGTCGTTACAAAGTATTCAGGTAATGTAAAATATCTTAAAATACCGGAAGTAATCAAAGGCATAACAGTAAAGGAAATATCTTATTTTAGTGGTTTTGATACAGCGGAAATTTTGGGTGTGATTTTACCGGATACTGTTAAATATTTCGGATGTACAGATTTAGATGATGGAAGTAATAAATACAACAGACCAATTTTAGGTGATGAACAAATTGGTGCTTTTACAGGTAGTGAAACATTAGAATTTATCGCAGGTAAAGGTATAAAAGTTATTGGTTACTATGGAGTAGCAAATACA
>JAFVWD010000133.1 GCA_017501865.1 Clostridia bacterium
AACCCCTTGAACTATATAGTTTTTTGCGGTCTGCGCTTTTTTACAGCCCCGTTTTCAGGGGATACAAAAAAAGATGCAGAACGGACAAATCGAACAAAAAACAAGGCTTCATTGTTTTTTGCTTGCCCGAAGACGTACAAAGGTACGTCGAGTGGTGAGATTTGTTCGTAGCAAAAACGAAAGGAATTTGCAATTTTAGTTATTTATAATCTATAGGGGTTCTTACAGCTATTATACTGTAGGAACCCCTTGAACTATATAGTTTTTTGCGGTCTGCGCTTTTTTACTGCCCCTGATTATTTACATACTATACCATTTGGGTTATACGAACTGAAGCTACCACCTGAATATGCCCTTACTGTATAAGTATATTCAACATCGCTCTTGATTTCAGTATCGAGATACTCAACATTCTGAGTTCCGTCAACATTGGCAATTGATACCCATGATGTATCGGAGGTTTTTCTGTAAATTTTGTAACCATCAACACCCGGAACCATACCATAAGTTAAAGCATTACCTCTATCTGTTTTAACAACACTTATAAGCTGTGGTGTCTGAATATATTTAACTGCCTTTGTTGCTGTATAGCTTGAAAGTGCACTGCCTTTAACTGCACGCACCGCATATTTATATGTGGTACCTGAAACAACACTTTTATCTATCCAATTTGTTTTTTCAGGTTTCGCAGTACCCATCAACTTCCATGAGCTCCATTTTCCGCCGCTGAGCTGAGAACGATAAATTCTGTAGCCTGTAGCTCCGGTAGACTTGCTCCATTTTACAGACATACCTGTAGTCGCATTTACAATACTTGCCGTAGGTTGTTTAAGATAATGAACTGTATTTGAAGCCTTGTACGCACTTTTACTGCTGCCACATACAGTTCTTACTGTATATCTGTAAATTCTTCCGCTTACAACACTTTTGTCTACCCAGCTTGTTTTTCCTACTTTTGCAGTACCCATTGTTTTCCATGATGACCACTTTCTTGTGCTTGTGTCATACTGCGAACGATAAACTGTGTAGCCTGTAGCCGCATTATTTTTAGACCATGAAACCTTAATGCCTGTACTTGCATTTGCTGCTTTAACTGCAGGAGTTGAAAGTATTGCTACGGACCAGCCTGTTTTATTGTAATCTGAATAAACACTACCCTTATAAGAACGGATGGTATAGGTATATTTTGTATTTTTCTTAATACCCTTATCTACATAAGAGGTTCCCTTTAATTTTGCAATTCTTGTCCACTTTGAGGCATTATTAACCTTTCTGTAAACAACATAACCATCTGCTTTCGTTACAGCATTCCATTTTATAGTTGCACTACTTCCTGATATTTTAACTGATGAAGCTACAGGCGTACCTGAAGTAAACTGACGCTTCCAGCCATTCGGATAATGCTTTGAGGTAATGCCGTTACCTGTTGCTTTCAGAGTGTAAGTATATGTCTGTCCGAGCTTGACATTCTTATCTACATAAAGGAGGTTATCGGTTGTGGCTATTTTCTTCCAACCGGAATTACCTGTTTTTCTGTAAACGTAATACTCTTCTGCACCGTGAACATCTGCCCACTTAACAGTAATACCCTTACCTATCTGAGAATCAAATTTTGTTACCTTCGGCGCAGCAAGGTAATATATCTGACGATTTTCATAATATCCTCTGTAATTGCCGTTTAAAGCTCTTACAGTATAGTAATATGATTTTCCGCTTTCTGCGGTTTTATCTGTATAAACAAATACATTTGAAGCAACAGTTGCAATGGTTTCCCAGGTGCCGTTAACTGTTCTTCTGTAGATTAAATAATTCTTTGCGCCTTTTACAGCAGCCCATTTAATTCTTACACCGCCAACCACATCTGCAAGACTCGTGATTGTTACCTTATCAAGATAAAGAACAGTAGCAATTTCTGAAAGCTCGCTTTCCGCACCGTTAACAACACCTTTTATTGCATACTCATAAGTAGTGCCGCTCTCAACATTACTGTCAGACACATTTTTCTGACTGCTGTTTTCTACTTTTGCGAGCTCTTCCCAAGCAACTCTGCCTTTAACTCTTTTGTAAATTATAAAACTGCTTGAATTATTTGAAGCATCCCACGAAATGTTAACACCTATAGATGTTGAGCTTGCCTTTACACCGGTAGGTCTGTTTACAAAAGTAACAGATTTCGCAAAATCTTCATCTAAAGCACTTTCTGTACCACCTATAACTGAAGCTACTGCATATGTATATTTTTTACCGCTTACTACTTCAGTATCTTCATAACTGCTTTCGTCTGACTTGAACTCCTTAGGAATCTGAACCCAGCTTCCGTTATCAATGCGTTTATAAAGTCTGTATGCCTCAACATTCTTTAAAAGCTCCCATGTAATTGTTACAGATTTACTGTTACAAACAACACTTTTAACCGCAGGCTGAACAATTCTCTTTAAGCCAAGAGTAAATTCATTGCCAAGACTTCCGAGTCCGTTAGCATCAACTGCTGTTACTGAATAGGCATATGTTGATAAAATTTCTACATCTGTATCAACATAGCTTGTGCCGTTAACCTCAGCAACAACAGCTTCCTGACCGCCGTTTACAGTCCTCTTTACTATATAATAAGTTGCATTGAGCGAAGGCTTCCATGTAACCTCTATACCATTTGCGAGATTTTTAAGTGAAACATCAGAGGGTGTTTTTAATAAATAAGCATCATAAAAGATTGTGCCCTTAACACTTTCTGAAGATGACAGTGTTGCTGTAACCGCATAAGTATAATATCCGCCTTCAATGGAAACATCTTTATACGATGTTGCGGCAGAGCCTGTATCACCTATCTTCTGCCAGGCAGCCTCACCGCGTGCTTTTCTGTAAATATTGTAGCCTGTAGCACTCTGAACTGAATTCCATGTTACAACAATTCCGTCGCCAACCGGCTCTAAAGCAAGTACCTCAGGAGCTAAAATTCTCGACACGGTAGCAACTTCAGGGCTGTATCCGCTTGTGCCCTTTTCGCTTATTGTCTTTACTGCGTAATGGTACGTTGTTCCGTTCATTACATTTTCATCGAGATAGCTTGTCTCCTCTGTTGTTGCAAGAAGGGTCCAATCTACGGTTGAATCGTTTTTGCGGTAAAGCTGGTAAGTCTCTGCACCTGAAACTGTACCCCAGGAAATTTCTATACCATTTTCCTTATTCTTTGCAGCAGCAATAGTCGGTGCAAGCAAAAATGTAAATGACTTTGCGTTTGCTCCCACTATTGAAGAAGCATATTCATTCTCTGTAGCAACTGTATATTTATAAGTTTTACCGTTTTCTACATTAGCATCTTCAAAATAAAGCTTTGTAGATGCACATTTGCCTAAAAGCTCCCACTTATTACTGCCCTCAGTCTGTCTGTAAACAGAATAAGATGTAGCACCTTCAACCTTAGCCCAATCGACTCTTACAGTATTATTTTCTCCTGTTATAGATATAATTGAAGCTGCTGTGAGGTAACTCAT
>JAFVWD010000134.1 GCA_017501865.1 Clostridia bacterium
AAAAAACTCTTTACAAATCGCAAATGCTGTGATATAATATATTTACCGTGTACTTGGATAGGGGCTTGTACCGAACTTTTCACCCCTTTCTATGTTATCGGAATAAATTTTTATGAGGTGTTTTTCAATGTTATTGAAAGAAGAAAAAACAGCTGTTATCGAAGCTAACAGAAACCATGCAACTGATACAGGTTCACCTGAAGTTCAGATTGCTATTCTTACTAAGAGAATTAACGACCTTACTGAACACTTAAAGGTTCACAAGAAGGATCACCACTCAAGACGTGGTCTTCTTAAAATGGTTGGTCACAGACGTAACCTCCTTAACTACCTTAAGAAGAAGGACGTTAACAGATACCGTGCAACAATCGAAAAGCTCGGCATCCGTAAGTAAGATTTTTTTAAAGGCAGATGGTTTTTTACCCTCTGCCTTTAAGTGTTTAAAACACAAGTGCAGCCCAAGCTTTTAGCATTAAACTGTGATGCATATTTACACGTTTTTTCATTGTGCGTCAGAGTTTATTGCTAAGGCAGCTGCATAAACTATTCCGGCTTCCGCTGCCGTAAAATGCGGAGATTGCTTTATGCAGATTGGAGATTTATTATGTTTGAAAATTACAGAACATTTGAAACTACTTATGCCGGCAGAAAGCTTGTAGTAGAAACAGGTAAAACCTGCGGACTCGCTAACGGTTCATGTTGGGTACGTTACGGCGATACTGTTGTTATGGGAAATGTTACTGCAAGCCCTAAGCCAAGAGAAGGCGTTGACTTCTTCCCTCTTTCAGTTGATTTCGAAGAAAAACTCTATGCTGTAGGTAAAATCCCTGGCTCTTTCCTTAAAAGAGAAGGCAAAGCTTCTGAAAAGGCTATCCTCACTTCACGTTGTGTTGACAGACCTATCAGACCTCTTTTCCCTAAGGATATGAGAAATGATGTTTCTGTTGTTATGACAGTTCTCGCTGTTGATCAGGATAACTCACCTGAAATCGCAGGTATGATCGCTACTTCTGTTGCACTCTCTATTTCAGATATTCCATGGAATGGTCCTGTTGCTTCAATTAATGTTGGTTATGTTGACGGCGAACTCGTTCTCAACCCTACTCTCGAACAAAGAACTAAAAATAAGCTTAATCTTACA
Source organism: Clostridia bacterium (assembly GCA_017501865.1). Taxonomy (GTDB): domain Bacteria; phylum Bacillota; class Clostridia; order Oscillospirales; family Acutalibacteraceae; genus DTU089. The sequence goes on from JAFVWD010000134.1 coordinate 1,142, forward strand.
GTTGCAGGCTCTGCAGAAAAAATTGTTATGATTGAAGCAGGTGCTGATGAAATTCCTGACGAACTTATGCTCGAAGCTATTTCAAAGGGTCACGAAGAAATTAAGAAAATGGTTTCATTCATCAACGATATCAAGGCTGAAATCGGAAAGCCAAAGTTTGAATTCCAGTCTATGGAACTCGATCACGACCTTATGGACGAGGTTGAAGCTCTTGTTGGCGAAAAAGTTAAGGTTGCACTTGATACTGATGATAAGAATATCCGTGATGCAAGAATGCAGCCTATCACAGATGAAGTTCTTGAAACACTTTCAGAAAAATATACTGACCTTCCTGAAATTATCGGTGAAGTAATGTACAAGCTTCAGAAGAAGATTGTAAGAAACTGGTTATACGACGGAAAACGTGTTGACGGCAGAGGTATCGACGAAATTCGTCCTCTTGCTGCTGAAGTTGGTCTTCTCCCAAGAGTTCACGGTTCAGGTCTTTTCACAAGAGGTCAGACACAGGTTCTTACTATTGCAACTCTCGGTCCTGTAAGTGACGCTCAAAGAATTGACGGTCTTGATGAAGAAGATTCAAAGAGATATATGCATCACTATAACTTCCCTTCATACTCAGTTGGCGAAACAAAGCCAAGCAGAGGTCCGGGAAGAAGAGAAATCGGTCACGGTGCTCTTGCTGAAAGAGCTCTTGAACCAGTTATTCCTTCTGTAGAAGAATTCCCATATGCTATCAGACTCGTTTCAGAGGTTCTTTCTTCAAACGGTTCTACTTCACAAGGTTCTATCTGCGGTTCTACTCTTGCTCTTATGGATGCAGGTGTTCCTATTAAAGCTCCTGTTGCAGGTATTTCATGCGGTCTTATTACTAAGGAAGACGGAAGCTGGATGACTATGGTTGACATTCAGGGTCTTGAAGACTTCTACGGCGATATGGACTTTAAGGTTGGCGGTACAAAGAACGGTATTACTGCTATTCAGGTTGATATAAAGGTTGATGGTCTTACACTTGATATCATCAAGGAAGCTTTCGAAAAAACTTGTAAAGCAAGATTATATATCCTTGACGAAATTATGCTCAAGGCTATTCCTGAATCAAGACCTACTGTTAATCAGTATGCACCTAAAATGCTTCAGACTAAGATTCCTGTTGATAAAATCCGCGAGGTTATCGGTCAGGGCGGTAAGGTTATTCAGAAGATTTCTGCTGAATGTGAAGTTAAAATTGATATCAACGATGAGGGTAATGTATTTATCAGCGGCGTTGACGGAGATAAGGCGCAGAAGGCTCTTCAGATTATCGAAACTATTGCTAATGACCCTGAAGTAGGTGCTATCTACAAGGGTAAAGTTGTAAGAATTATGAGCTTCGGTGCATTTGTTGAAATTGCTCCGGGTAAGGATGGTCTTGTTCACGTTTCTAAGCTTGATAAGAACAGAGTTGAAAATGTTGAAGACGTTGTTTCTATCGGCGATGAAATCGTTGTTAAGGTTATCGAAATCGACAAGCAGGGCAGAATTAATCTTTCAAGAAAAGACGCTCTTGCTGATATCGAAGCTAAGAGAAACAATAACGAATAATAAATTCAGGCGTGTCAAAATTATTGGCACGCCTTGATTTTATTTGTATTTTGTGTTATAATTAATGTGTCCTCAATAACCGCCGTCAGGCGGTTATTGCCCCGAACTTCATTCGGGGAGCGCAAATTC
>JAFVWD010000135.1 GCA_017501865.1 Clostridia bacterium
CCTGTAGGTATGTGGGTTATACGAATAGCAGATTCAGTTTTGTTAACGTGCTGACCACCTGCACCGCTTGCCCTGTAGGTATCAATCTGTAAATCAGTCGGATCAATGTCAATATCGACTTCTTCAGCCTCAGGTAAAACAGCAACCGTTACAGTTGATGTATGAATTCTGCCGCCTGACTCAGTTTCAGGAACTCGCTGAACTCTGTGCACACCGCTTTCAAATTTAAAACGCGAATATGCACCCTCTCCTTCAACCATAAAACTGATTTCCTTTATACCGCCTAAGCCTGTTTCATTAATATTCATAACATCGGTTTTCCAACCGCGACTTTCAGCATACATAGAATACATTCTGAAAAGCGAGGCTGCAAAAAGAGCAGCTTCATCGCCACCGGCACCACCGCGTATTTCAATAATAACGTTTTTATAGTCATTAGGGTCTTTGGGTAATAAGAGTGTTTTGAGTTCATTGTAAAGTTCTTCTTTTCTTTGCTTTGAAGCCTTAAACTCTTCTTCAAGCAGTTCCTTGAACTCCTTTTCCTGTGTATTATCTGACAAAAGCTCAGAAGCCTCTTTTTCTGTTTCGTCAGCCTCTTTATATGCTCTGAAGCATTCAACAACAGGAGTCAGGTTTTTCAGCTCTCTCATAAGCTCCTTGTACTGATTCTGGTCATTTACAACCTCAGGTAAGCAAATCAACTCATTTACTTTTTCAAATCGTAATTCTACTTGTTCAAGTTTATCAAGCATCGCTGTTCTCCCTAATAATTTTCTTAATATTTCTTTCTGCCTTAACACGCGGAATTAAAAATTCTCGTCCGCAATTATCACAACGAAGACGAAAATCTATTCCCGAACGTAGTACAGTGAAAATTTTAGCACCACAAGGATGAGATTTTTTCATTTCTAATTTATCACCTATACGTACATCCATAAATTTACATCTCCACAACCAAAATTTTTCATAATTTGAAATATTATAGCATATCTCAACATAAAATTAAAGAGTAAAGATTAAAATTAATGGAAACAGGTGATAATAAATGTCGTTATATTTACCGGAAGGTTTTATTATTAAATCGGAAGAAAATGTAAAAGCACTTTCAGATATGGAGCATTTTAAGGAAGCTTATCAAAAAGGAAAGGCACTCGAAGCAAGAGCAACATCTTGCGATAAGAACCACAATTTACATATCGATTTCGGTTTTATCAAAGGAATAATTCCGCGCTCGGAATGTGCAATTGGAATAGATGAAGGCACCACCCGTGATATTGCGATTATTGCAAAAGTCAATAAACCCGTAAAATTTATAATAACCGATATTAAAGAAATAGACGGAAACCTGACTGCAATTCTGAGCCGTAAGGTTTTGCAAAACAGATTTCTTCAGCTGAAGCTGCCTGATTTTGCAATCGGCGATATTATAAGTGCCTCTGTTACTCACCTTGAAAGCTTCGGAGTATTTTGTGACATTGGTTGCGGTATCAACGCATTGTTACCAATTGACAACATCTCTGTTTCGCGCATTCCACACCCGAATGTAAGATTTGCAGTAGGAGATGAAATTAAAGTTATAGTAAAAAACATTGATGAAGATAACCGAGTTACACTTTCACATAAAGAATTGCTTGGCTCCTGGGAAGAAAACGCAGAAAACTTCAGCATAGGAGAAACGGTCAGCGGTATAATAAGAAGTGTTGAAAACTATGGCATATTTATTGAATTAGCTCCGAATCTTGCAGGATTAGCAGAATACACCTCAAATGTAGAAGCAGGGCAACACGCAAGTGTTTATATAAAGAGTATAATTCCTGAAAAAATGAAGTTCAAATTAATAATTGTTGAATCCTTTAATGCTGATTATCCGATAGAAAAGCCAAGATATTACTATGATAAAACACATATTGATTATTTCAGGTATTCACCTGAATGCTCCGAGAGAATCATAGAAACTTTTTTTAATAATTAAAATTCACTATTGTAAACAAAAGCACTGTATTGTATAATAATACCATATATTATTTATGTGAGGTATTGTTTATGAAATACAGTGTTTTTCCATCTATTGACGGTAAAATTTCTAAGCTCGGCTTCGGTCTTATGAGATTACCCAAACTCTATGAGGGTAAAGAGGATATCGATTATAACGAGGCAGAAAAGCTTGTAGATCTGGCATATAAATCAGGTGTTAACTATTTTGATACTGCTTATGTTTATCATAATGGTGAATCTGAAATCTTTGCAGGTAAAATTTTAAAGAAATATCCGAGAGAGTCTTATAACCTTGCTACAAAGCTCCCGGGTTGGGCTATAAAAAACCACAATAAAACTGTTGATGAATTATTTGAAGAACAACTAAAAAAATGCGATGTTGAATACTTCGATTTTTACTTACTTCATAGTGTAAATCGTGACATATGGAATACCTTCAGCTCTGTTAAAGCTTACGAAAACTTAAAAGAAAAGAAAAAAGAAGGAAAAATAAGACATTTAGGCTTCTCTTTCCACGGTGACTTTGAATTATTTAAAGAACTCATCAACGATTATGAATGGGATTTTGTTCAGTTGCAAATTAACTACTATGATTGGGAAGCTGATAATGCAAAAGATTTTTATAAATTGCTTGAAGATAACAATATCCCGTGCATTGTTATGGAACCTGTAAGAGGCGGTTCTCTTCATAAGCTGAACGAAGAAGCAAGAGAAGTTTTTGCAAATTTATCAGATAACACCCCTGCTTCTTATGCATTAAGATTTGTTGCACAACTACCGAATGTTTTAGTTACCTTAAGCGGTATGTCTACATATGAACAGGTTGAAGATAACATTAAAACCTTTAACGAATGCAAGCCACTCACAGAAGAAGAAAAAGAAGCAATTGAAAAAGCGAATGTTTTATTCAGAAAGAATTTTGCTATTCCCTGCACCTCCTGTAAATATTGTGTTACAAACTGTCCTCAGGGCATAGACATTCCTACCTGCTTTGCTGCTTTTAACGACTACAATAAAACAAGAGATTTAGACGACCTAAACCGTACATATATTACGATACCAAAAGATAGTCGCGCCCACAACTGTATAGATTGCAAGGCTTGTATGGAACACTGTCCGCAAGAAATAAACATCCCGCGCAAGCTTTCACAAATAAATGATTTAACAAAATAAGGTGGTAAAAATATGTCAATTATATTTGATGAACAAAACAAAGTTTTTAAGTTAGATACAAAAACCTCTACATACATTTTCGGTATTTTTACAGGTAATTATCTTGTTCACTATTATTATGGTGCTCCTATTCTGGACACAGATGTTGATAAATTAAGATACAGAAGCCATTACGCATCATTCTGTCCTGATTCACCTACTGCTAAAGAAAAGAATTTTTCTCCCGATGTTACTCCTATGGAGTATTCAACCAGCGGTGCCGGAGATTTCAGAATTTCTGCCTTCTCTGTAAAAAATGCCAATGGTGATACCGTTACAGATTTAAGATATGTTTCACACAAAATATATAAAGGCAAAAAAGCATTAAAGGGTTTGCCTTCACTTTATCTGAATAATGATGATGAAGCTGATACACTTGAGGTTTTAACCGAGGATAAGGTTACAGGGGCAAAGGTTACTTTAATCTACACTGCATTTAAAGATTACGGAGCAATTACAAGAAGCGTAATTGTAAAAAATGATTCAGACAAGCCATTTTCAATTGAAGCTGTTCACTCTTTATGCGTTGACTTACCGTCTTCAGATTTTGAAATGATAGATTTATATGGCAAATGGGCAAAGGAGCGCTCGGTAGGAAGACACAACCTTCACACAGGTATTCAATCCATCAAGAGCAAGCGCGGTTCTTCAAGCCACAACCACAACCCTTTTACCGCTCTTATTACAAAAGGTGCTACTGAAGCTTATGGTGAGTGCTACGGCTTCAATTTAGTTTACAGCAGTAACTTTTCAATAGATGTGGAGGTTGACTCTTTCCTCCAGACAAGAGTTTTAATGGGTATTAACCCTGAAACCTTCAGTTGGGTTTTAGCACCTCAGGAGGAATTCTATTCACCTGAAGCTGTAATGGTTTACACAAACGAAGGTTTGGGTGAAATGAGCAGAATTTTCCATAAGCTTTACTCAAACAATCTTGTACGCGGTGAATGGAAGAAAAAGAAAAGACCTCTTCTTATAAACAACTGGGAAGGCACCGGTATGGACTTTAATACTGACAAGTTAGTTTCATTTGCCCGTCACGCAAAAAATATGGGATTTGAAATGCTTGTTATGGATGATGGTTGGTTTGGTCACAGAGATGATGACAACTCTTCCCTCGGTGATTGGTATGTAGCTGAATATAAATTACCGGGCGGTCTCTCGAACCTTATAATCCAGGTTAAAGCGATGGGGCTTAAATTTGGTATATGGTTTGAGCCTGAAATGATTTCACCTGATTCTGACATTTTCCGTGCACACCCCGATTGGCACCTCCACGTTTCAGGCAGAGACAGCTCTATTGCAAGAAATCAGTATGTGATTGACTATTCAAGAAAAGAAGTGCGTGACTATATTTACTCACAAATGTATAAAATTCTCTCAGAGAATGATATTGATTATGTAAAATGGGATTTCAACCGCAATCTGACTGAGGTTGCAAATGCAGATTTGCCACCTGAAAAACAAGGTGAAGTATTCCACAGATTTGTTCTTGGTACTTATGAAATAATGGACAGACTCACAACAGATTTCCCTCACCTTCTTTTAGAAAACTGCTCCGGCGGTGGTGGTAGATTTGATGCGGGTATGCTCTACTACTCTCCTCAAATCTGGACAAGTGATGACACAGACCCTATTGAAAGACTCACAATTCAATTTGGTACTTCCCTCGTATACCCTGCCTCGACTATGGGTGCTCACGTTTCTGCAAGCAGAAGAACGGGCTACGAAACAAAAACAAATGTTGCTCTTTGGGGTACATTCGGTTATGAATTAGATCCGGATAAATTATCAGAAGAAGAGATTGCAGAAATCAAAGAACAGGCAAAGCTTTACCATAAATATTACGATGTAATTCACTACGGTGACCTTTACAGACTTGAGTCACCCTTTGAAAACTACGACAGATGTGCTTGGCAGTTTGTTTCAGAGGATAAAAAAGAGGCTCTTGTTACTGTTGTGCAAATTAAAAAGGTTGTTCACGGCTTTAAAATGCTTAAATTACAAGGTCTTAAAGCCGATGCAATTTACAAGGATGAGGCTACAGGTGAAACACACAGTGGTGCATACCTTATGAATGCAGGTCTTAACCTTTATGATATTTTAGACAACGACGGTGACTCATATCTTCTTCACTTAACTGAGGTTTAAATATGATAAAAATCAGGAAAAATGATATTATTCTCTTTCAGGGTGACTCTATAACTGACGGTAACAGAGGCAGAAGCTCTGACCCGAACCACATTCACGGGCACGGTTATCAATATATATTGGCAAGTGAAATCTTAGCCGATAATTTAGGCAAAAATATTACTGTATATAACCGTGGTGTCAGCGGTGACAGAATAGGTAATCTTTATGCACGATGGATTGAAGACTGTCTTAACTTAGAACCTACTGTCTTAAGTATTTTAATCGGAATTAATGAATTGATTTTTGAATATGACCATAAATGCGGTTCTTCCCCTGAAAGATTTAAAAAGACATATAAGCTTTTAATAGAAGAAGTGCTTGAAAGAAATCCCAATACACAAATTATTATTATGGAGCCATTCTTCGGAAAACACCGCGAAGCAGCACCCGGGGAATATATAAAAAACAATATAGTGTTCTATCAGAAAGCTGCAAAAGAGATTGCAGAAGAATTTAACCTTATATTTGTTCCGCTCCAGGAAATGTTTGATGAAGCAAGCAAAAGCTGTGATATTTTTGAGCTTTTATGGGACGGTGTACACCCTACTACTGCAGGGCATCAGCTTATTGCAAGGCAGTGGAAAAAATATGTATTTACTGAATAAAAAACACAGGCTTATGCCTGTGTTTTTTATTCTCCAACAACTTCTGTTATTCTTTGACCGTTCGGCGTAAAATAATCCACATATGCATTTGTTGGAACCTGTACTGTTACCTCTCCTAAATTAGCTTCAGTTACTTTCTTTGATTCATAGTCATTAGTATTAAAAGTATTGTAATTCCAATCACTTTTTTCTGTTAACTCATCAAAATAAATAACCGATAAACCACCCGCAACGCCTGTTTCATCTTCAAATGCAACATAAGGAGCAACCTTACTGTCATAATAAGGTGTTAAAACAAAAAATTCCTCCCCGTTGATTACCGCATTGTTTTCACTGAGTTCTCCGGACTTTCCTACCTCCTGAAATCTGTAACCGCTTTGCATAAAATGCTTTACTCGGTATGTATCCTTTAAAACAAAGTCCAAAGAATCGTAGTAAATTGTGTAAGGCTCTTCTCTTTCGTAATCATTTAAGATTGCTTTTCCGAGATATAATAAATAGAAACTTTCGTAACCTTTTTCAATATTATTTTCAAAAAAACTACTATCTTCAACAACATCTACTTTTTTCAAAACCTTTTCTATGCATGCCAGATTATCAGTATTCACAGAGTAAACCTCTTCGAATTCCTCGTACTCATTAAACAAAACAGTTAAGTCTTCCGTTAACAACACATTACCTATACGAGGGAAATCACTTTCTGCTTTATCATAAAATTGTATGGTTATTATTCCGCTGTCAAAGCTTCCATTCTCTTTAAATTTTAAATCCATTTTCTGAACAAATATATTTTCAAGCTCAGCATTTGTAGCCGATTCAATATCAGACAAGCACTCTGCAAACAACGGATTGATTACAGGAACTTCTGAACCATCAATTTCTGAATACTCTCCTGTTTCCCTGCTGATTTTAAGATAAATAAAACTTGGAGCAAGCCCACTAAGCCCGTGACGCTCTGCTAAGCAAAATAAATATTCATCTGAAACCGCCTCAATATCATTAATCAGGTACACAGGAATCTCAGGATAATATATGTTTTCAGCAAACAGCTTGGGCTCTGCATTTTCGCTAAGCTCAAACGTATATATTTTTTTATCATCTGAAATATAGTATACCGTTTCATCAAATATAACACTACTGTCAAAAGCACCGCCAAGATTACAAATATATCTCTTATCTGAATCCGGTTCAGAAAAATACAACCCTATTTCATGGTATTCCAAAGTTTTATCAATAACGGCATAATAGAAATTATCTTTTATACGATGAAAATCTCCGGTTTTTTCGTTTGAATAAATATAAGATTCTGTTTTATCCTTTGAAGCAGTCTTTATATAATTAATCTCAAGCATTTCTAACTCAATAACAATTTTATTGTCTTGTCTGTCTTCAAACCATATCTTCGGAATCGAGAAAGAAAATTCTGTTCCCGGCCCCTGAGAAGAACAGGTAGCAATATATGTACTCCCGTTTTCCACTTTACCAAACGGATCTGAAACTATTATTTCTTCTCCAAGCTCTAAACCACCATCGAATTGATTGGCATTCACTACAAAAACAGTGCCTTCATCAGGTAGGGCAGGATAATCCGCCTTAAAAGTCAAGGTGTACCTGTCATCGTGACTCAAAAGTTCTGTAAACTCTATTTCAAGAAAATCATTAACAGCAACAGGCTTTGATTTTATATTATAAAAACCTTCCTCGCTCATCTCAGGCTTTATAACCGATGACATAAACTCAAATGACATTACTTTTTCTTTACTACCAATGATTTTATAGCCATTCTCATTAAGAATATCATTCAGCTTGTTGTTTTCAGGATTGCTCACAAAGAAAATTGTTAGCCAGACAGTTAAAATCATGGCAAATCCAACTACACAGAATGCAGGTTTTTTATAGTTTAAAACAGATTTTATTCTTTGTTTTACACCTGTTTCGCCAAATGCAACTGGACACGCCATAATAATTCTTTTTTGTGTACTGCAATTAAGTAATGCTGTTGAATATAATTTTTTATATTCGTTGTCATAAAACTTAATTGCTTTTTCATCACAAGCAGACTCAATATCTCTGCAAAACAAAATATACCAGAGCCATATTGCAGGGTTAAACCAATAAACTGATAAAAGTAAAAATGATAACGGTTTAATAAGGTAATCTTTACGCTTAATATGTGACTTTTCGTGTTCTAAAATAAACTGCAAGTCACTTTCGTTTACACCTGACGGAATATAAATTTCAGGTTTTATTACACCTAAAATAAACGGTGTTTCTATATTATCGCAATAATAAATATTATTATTGTAGTGTACTGATGCAGAAACTTTTCTTTTTAACATTATGTAAGAAATCACACAATAAAGCACCATTAAAATTAAACCAATAATCCAAATATAAGAAGCGACACTAACTACTACTTGTAATGGATTTACACTGTAGCTCGGGTCAGGAGTAAACGAACCTGAAATAACAGGGTTTACGACATCATTAACAACAGGAACTCCCGAATCAATCTGCGGAGAACTTGAAGTCGTAATATTCCTCGGAATTGTCTGAGCCGTGGGAATCAAGCTATAAACACTCTCAAAACTGAATGGCAGACATAATCGGACTGCTACAATCCCCCACAAAAAACAACTAACCCATTTTGGCATTTTTTTAAGCAATGGTCTTAACACGGTAAAAGCCATAACTACCCATGTAGCGGTAATACTCATATTAACAACCGTTAAAAACAAATTCTCCAAAATTCTCCCACCTTTCAGAATTTATCTATCATATTTTTAATCTCTTCAATTTCCTCTTCACTCAAATTTTTTCGTTTGGTAAAAGCAGCAATAAATGCAGGTAAAGAACCTGAAAATGTTTCTTCAACAAATTGCTCACTTTGAATTGAATAAAACTCCTCTTTCGAAATTAATGCTGTAACAACACTCTCTTCTGTTTTAAAAATTCCCCTCTCGCAAAGCTTTTTGAGAACTGTATATGTTGTAGTTCTTTTCCAATTTAATTCACTCTGACATCTGTTAACTAATTCTTTTGTTGTCAGAGGTTCATTCGACCAGATAATATCTGCAAATTTTGCTTCTACGAGACCTAATTTTATCTCACTCATAATAACAACTCCTTTGTCTATCAACAATAGACTGATAATAGTCTACCACCAATAGACAGTTTTGTCAATAAAAAATCCACAGAATTTAATTCTGCGGATTTTTAGGCTTAACATTAACCGAGTAATAAGTGTAATAAACCACAAATCCCGGCTTTGCCCCATTTGGTTTCTTAATATTTTTTACATCTGTATAATCAATAGTTGCTATTGTAGAATCTTTAACTGAACTGAAATATGC
>JAFVWD010000136.1 GCA_017501865.1 Clostridia bacterium
ACAGGTATACCACATCTCAGAAGCCACGAAATGAGTCTCGCAATAGACAAAAAAATCCGTGACTTCGGAGGTGAAATCTGGTACAACTCAGACGTAACCAAAATAATAATAAAAGATGGAAAACCTGTAGGAGTTGTTATAAACGGCGAAAAAGAAGTGTATGCAAAGCAATTCATTTGCAACTGCTACCCTTATAAGGTTTTCACTGAACTGCTTGACAAAAAGGATATACCTGAAATTCAGTTAAAAATGCTCAACGCAAGAAAAACAGCATGTACACTTACAACTGTTTATCTTGGTATGAATAAAACACGAGAAGAACTCGGCATTAAAGACTACTCGATATTTATTGCACCGGATTCAGACTCTGATAAACAGTATGAGGCAGCCCAAAACTTTTTCAACGGTTTTTGCATCATTAACTGTCTTAATGAAATTATTCCTGATTGTACTCCCGAAGGTACAAGTCAATTATTCCTTACAACTATGACCTTTGGTGATGTTATGAAAGACATCAAGCCTGAAGATTATAAAAAATTCAAAACAAAGGTTGCAAAGGATATGATAGAAACATGTGAAAAAGCACTCAACATTTCTATTATGCCTTATATTGAAGAAATCGAAATTGCCCTTCCACCCACATTTGCCCGTTATCTTAATACCCCACTCGGTACTCCTTACGGATATATGCTTGAGAAATGGGATAGTATGCTTCCTCGTACAATACAATATGAAAAAGATCAGCCATTCCCTAACTTCTATTTCTGCGGTGCAACTCAGGAACGTGGTGACGGCTACGGCTGTGCTTATTACACAGGTGAAAAAGCCGCGGGACTTGTTATAAAAAAAATTAAGGAGGGCAAATGAGATGTCAAATAATTTTAAAAAGCTGAAGGGCTCAAAATTTATAAAGATGCTCCCTGATCGCCAGAATAGATTTCAAGCAGCAAATGCAGAAATGCCTGCATTCTCTGACAATGCAACCGTACTTGCAAGAGCGCTCCACCCCAAAATACAATATTTGAAAATTGCTGAAATTGTTGAAAGAAGTGAAGACACAAAAAGCTTTACTCTTGTTCCTGACACAGAAAAAGGAACAACTGCTTTAGCATATTTTGGTGCCGGTAAATATTTAACTGTATTTGAAACAATTGAGGGTATGCCAATTACGAGAGCTTACTCTATATCCTCTTCACCTAAAGACTCGTTAAACGGTAAGTATGTTCTTACAATTAAACTCGTTGATGGCGGTCTTATGTCAAAATATATTTTTGATACCTGGCAGGTTGGAACAAGTGTCAGGGTTTCTGCTCCATCAGGAAATTTTGAATACCAACCGTTAAGAGATGCGAAAAATGTCATCTGCCTTGCAGGTGGTAGCGGTATTACCCCGTTTATTTCTATGGCGAATGCAATTTGTGATGGTGACGAAGATTTTAATATGACTCTTCTTTATGGTAGCAGAAATTATGAAAACATTTTATTCCGTGAAGAACTTACAGAATTAGAAAATAAATGTAACAAAATCAGAGTTGTTCATATTTTAAGTGACGATGTTAATTCTTATGACACCACCGAAAAAGGATTTATTACAGCTGAATTAATAAAAAAATATGCCCCTAACGATGAAGAATACTCTGTATTCCTCTGCGGTCCACAGCACATGTATGAATTTGTTGACAAAGAATTAGAAAAATTAGAGCTTCCTAAAAAGTTCATCCGTCACGAAATGTTTGGTGAATTCCATAACCCTGCTTCTCAGGCAGATTACCCACAGGGCATTCCTGAAACTGTTAAAATCAAAGTTACAATTCAGGATGAAACTTATGTGGTTGAAGGCTCAACTAATGACTCTGTAATGCAGACACTCGAAAAAAACAAGATTTCCGTTCCTGCTCGTTGCAGAAGCGGTGAATGTGGTTTTTGCCATTCTCACCTGCTTTCAGGTAAGGTTTATGTACCTAAACACTTGGAATACAGACGACTTGCAGACTTTAAATTTGGTTGTATTCA
>JAFVWD010000137.1 GCA_017501865.1 Clostridia bacterium
GTAGAGAAAACCTGTACTTTAACCGAAAATCAACTTATTGCAAAAATTCATGAGCAGTGTAAAAAATCTTTAAGTGAATTTGCAGTTCCTGTTGGTTATAAAATTTGTGAAACATTCCCTGTTAAACCGAGCGGTAAGCGAGATATGGAATTGATTAAACAAGACAGAAAAGGGTTTGTAATACCTAAAAACAACGGCATTGAAAAAATAGATTTTTAAAAAGCAGAAAGGTTATAAGGAGCAAAAATATGACATCAGAAAAGAAATTAACAGGCTACCCGTCTATAGACAAGCCATGGCTTAAATATTACAGCGAAGAAGCAAAAAATGCGGTTACACCAAAGTGTAGTGTATACGAAAATATTTATAACAGTAATAAGAATAATCTTTCAGATGTTGCTTTAATGTTTTTTGGAAAGAAAATTACATATAAAACTCTTTTTGAAGAAATAGAAAAAGCTGCTAAAGCATTTGTTTCTTGTGGGGTTAAGTGTGAAGATAATGTTGTTATTTGTGCACCGGCAATGCCGGAGACTGTCTACTCAATTTTAGCACTCAATAAACTTGGTGCAAATGCAGTAATGATTAACCCTCTTTTTTCAGAAGAACAACTTGTTGCAAGAATTTCTGAAACAGAAGCAAACATTTTAATAGTTGCAAACGAGCTTTATGCAAGGGTTGAAAGTGTAATTAAAAAGACAAGTATAAAAACAGTGGTGTCTTGTCCTGCGGTTAATTCCTTGGGTGCTGTTGTAAAAATGCTTAAAAAGGTGAAGAAAATACCCGGTACAGTAACCTACAATGATTTTATTAAGAATGGTAAAAAAGTGTCTGTTAACAATGCTCAATACAGACCAAATCGCCCTGCAATTATGGTTTATTCAAGTGGTACAACAGGAGCTTCAAAAGGTATTCAACTTACAAATGACAGTATTAACAATACAATAAAAGAAGGGGTACAAATTGGTTTTGAATGGCAACGAGGCGACCGTTGGTTTTCACAAATTCCTGTTTGGTTTTCAACGGGTATATGTGCCCAGACACTCGTACCGTTAAAATATGGCATAACCATTATTTTAGAGCCTTTGTATGATTTTGAATTGTTTTATGAACACATTATAAAGTACAAACCTAATTTTATGATTACTGCTTGTGGTTTGTTAGATTACTTAATGACAAAACAACCTTATAATGAAGCTTATAAAGAATTTAAGTTCCTTTGCGCTGGCGGTGAATATGTAACGCCTGCTGCTGAAAAGAAATACAATGATTGGTTAAAAGCTAATGGTAATAACTACGGTTTCTTTAAGGGTTACGGAATGTGTGAGTGTGGCGGAACAGTAACGGCATCTTCACCAAAAAGTAATGAAATGGGCAGTGCAGGTATTCCTACACCAAATGTGATTGTAACGGCTTTTGATTTAGAAAGCGGAAAAGAATTAAAGTATGGAGAACGTGGTGAAATACGCGTACTTACAGATAGCAGAATGTCAGGCTATTTTAAAAACCCAACAGCTACAAATGAGTATTTTAAAGAAGATGAACAAGGTCGTATTTGGGCTTGTACCGGAGATATGGGCTATATAAAAGAAGATGGTAGCGTTTATGTTGATGGTAGAATCAGTTCATCTTATAAAAATCAAAATGATGAAACAATATATTTGTTTGATATAGAACGTGCTGTGCTTGATATTGAAAAAGTAAGACAATGCAAAGCAGTTGTATCTGAAATAAACGGAATGAAAACACATGTTGCACATATTGCGTTAGTTGATAGTGTAAATAC
>JAFVWD010000138.1 GCA_017501865.1 Clostridia bacterium
AAAAAGACAGGGCTCCGCGTGTTGTTGCTAAGGGTATGGATCAGTTAGCTCTCAGAATTGTTAAGGTAGCAGAAGAAAATAATGTTTATGTTACTGAGGACAGACCTCTTGCACGTGCTCTTTACGATGCTGTTGAGGTGGGAGATGAAATTCCCGAAGAATTCTACAAAGCAATTGCTAAGGTTTTAGCATTTGTTTACAACTTGAAAAATAAAGAAAATAAAAGTAATAAAAAGTAAAGGAGGTTGGAGTTAAATGAATTTGAAATCAAGACTTAAGGGCAGTGCAGTTGCGGTTTTGATGGTTGCAGTTGTTTCACTTTTAATTATACCGCTTCCTACAGCACTTCTTGACTTCATGTTTATACTCAACCTTACTATTTCTTTGGTAATTCTTTTTATTACTATGTACATAAAAGAAACCTTGGAATTTGCAATTTTTCCATCGTTACTTCTTGTTACGACAGTTTTCAGACTGAGTCTGAATATTTCTTCCACACGTTCAATTCTCACGAACGGAGGCTACGCAGGTGAGGTTGTTAAAACCTTCGGTGAGTTTGTTATCAGAGGAAACGTTGTTGTCGGTCTTATTATATTCATTATACTCGTTTTAGTTCAGTTTATTGTTATTACAAAGGGTGCTGAACGTGTTGCTGAGGTTTCAGCAAGATTTACACTTGATGCTTTACCGGGTAAGCAAATGGCTATAGATGCTGACTTGAGCTCAGGTCTTATTACCGAAGAGCAGGCAAGAGAAAGACGTTCTAAAATTCAGCGTGAAGCTGACTTTTTCGGTGCTATGGACGGTGCTACCAAGTTTGTTAAAGGTGACGCAATTATTTCTATTATTGTTACGTTAATTAACTTAATAGGTGGTGTACTTGTAGGCTTCATTAACGGTGAAGGCGACTTTATGACAATAATAAACACCTACTCAATTTCAACAGTAGGCGATGGTCTTATGAGCCAGATACCATCTCTTTTGATATCTATGGCTACAGGTCTTGTGGTTACCCGTTCTTCATCTGAAGCAGACCTTAACTCAGATGTTGTAAAGCAATTTTCAAATCAACCGTTTGTATTGCTTATTGCGGGTATAGTGCTGCCTTTCCTTGTGTTTATCGGCTTCCCTGCACCGCAGACACTTATGATTTCAATTGTTCTTATAGCTTTAGGTATAACACTTTTGAGAAAGGTAAAGCCACAGGGAGAGGCACAGGAACTTCCGGAGCTTTCCGCTACTCAGGAAATTACAAGCGAAGTAAGCTATTACAAGAATCTTGAAAATGTTTACAACCTTTTAAATGTCGACTCTATATGTGTTGAGGTTGGTTACAGCCTGTTGCCTATAGTAGATGAAAGCAGCGGTGGTAACTTCTTAGATCGTGTTGTTATGCTCAGAAAGCATTTTGCTGATGAAATGGGTATGGTTATACCGGCAATTCGTCTTAAAGACAGCTCACAGCTTAATCCGAACCAATACGAAATTAAGCTGAAAGGTGAGTCTGTAGCAATAGGTGAGGTTTTGCTTGATCACTATTTAGGACTTGTACCGGCAGAGGTGCCTGAAAACGATGTTGACGGCATTGAAACTGTTGAACCTGCTTTTGGTATGCCCGCTAAATGGATTAGTGATGACAAGAAGATTAAAGCAGAAATTGCAGGCTATACACTTATTGACCCTACATCTGTTATGGTTACACACTTGTCTGAAATCATAAGAAAGCATGCAAGCGAGCTTCTCAGCAGACAAGAGGTTAAGAGAATGATAGATAACCTCAAGCAGCACAACGAAAGTATTGTTGAGGATACAGTTCCTGCTGTTGTTTCTCTTAACGAGCTTCAGAGAGTTCTCAGAAATCTTCTCAGAGAAGGTATTCCGATTCTTGATATGGAGTCAATACTTGAAACTCTTTCAGATTATGCTCCTAATGTTAAAGATCACGATATGCTTACTGAATATGTAAGACAGGCTTTAAGAAGAACAATTACTCATAAGTTCTCAATTGCGGGGCAGTTAAAGGTGGTAAGCCTTGATTCTGAAATAGAAGATTTAATTATAAAAAGTATAAAGAAAATTGAGGGCGGTGCTTATCTTGCACTTGAACCTGAGGTTATTCAAAAAATAGTTACAAGTACAACAGAGCAGATTAATCAGATGAAAAAGCTTGTTCAGGAGCCTATAATAATTACATCTCCTGTTGTAAGAATATATTTCAAAAAATTGCTTGATCAATTTTATCCGGATATAACTGTTTTATCATTTAATGATATTGATACTTCAGTTCAGATTCAATCTCTCGGAACAATTACACTTATTTAATTGAGAAAGGAGTGATAACAAAATGAAAAAAATCA
>JAFVWD010000139.1 GCA_017501865.1 Clostridia bacterium
CATATTTATGTCAGTTGTCATTCTTGTAATAAGAGAGCCTGTTGAAAATTTATCTACATTGGCAAAAGAAAAATCCTGAATTTTTCCGAACATTGCACCTCTTAAATTGTTACCGAAACCCATTCCGGCTTTTGCGGCAAAATATGCGGCAGAGGCTCCGCATACAAGAGAAATACAAGCCATAATTACCATAAGAATTCCTGTTGAGGTAACAAGCTCAAGGCCTTCTTTTTCACCGAAGCCGAGCTTAAGAAGAAGCTCTACTACTATACCGTCCTTCTGTGAAAGAGGAATTCCGTTAATGCCTGAGTCAATTATAACTGACATAAGAAAGGGAATAGCTACTTCAAGCAGTACTTCAAGAACAATTGTCAGAGGGGCAAGCACCGCATAAAGCCGGTAACCCTTAGCATAGCTTAAAAGTTTTTTAAACATATTATTTTTCACTTCCTTTAAGAATTTTTTTATAGTCTTCACAGCTTAGCTCGCTGTCAGCAATGTTTTCATTAAGCCTTTTCAGGTAACTCATAAGCTGTTCTTTTTCTTCTTCCGAAAATCCGACAAAAAGCTGTGAGTCAGTTTCTTCGCAGAGCTTTCTGAAGTCTTTTAAAGCAGAACTACCTTTTTCTGTTACAGTCAGCGATTTTTTTCTTGAGTCATTTTTATCTTCAATTCTTTTTATAAAGCCTGATTTTTCCATTCTTTTAAGTGTAGTTGCAACTGAAGGCGGAGAAATATGAAGATGCTCTGCAAGCTCCTTTTGAGTACAGCCGTTATTGGCGGAAACATACTCTATAATTGCGGGCTGGCCAAAATACAGTCCTAAAGAAGAAGCTGCTTTTCCGACTCTGTATCGGTGAGTAACATTTAAGGTAATAATTTCATGAACAAGAGAACGATTATTCACGAAGGTCACTCCTTGATTTTGATTTTATTATCTGCCGTAAAGTTAAACGTTAATTAATTAAACGTTTAATTATTCTGCGGTATTATACCACAAAATATTGATTTATTTTTCCTGAAAGGAAAATAGAAACACAAAAAATTGTGTTTTAACAAAAAATTTACAAGTTTTTTTAATAAATAAAATCCTTCTTAGTTCGACTGAAAAAGCAAAATATTTGTGCAAAATTACCAAAAAATGGAATTAAACTTTAAAGGGGCTTTGAACAAAATATATCAAAAATCACTTGAATTAAACACGGTGTTTTGTTATGATTAAAGTAAGTAGAAGTATATTCGTATATAATTTGTATATGCGACTTAAGAAAACGGGGTGAAGAGAAGTTGAAAATAAAAGAAACTGAAATTAATCCTAATGATTTTCCTGTGTATATTTTTCATTTAGGTAAAAATTACAGAGCACAGGAATTCTTCGGTGCGCATGAAACAGGTAAAAACAAATATGTTTTTCGTGTCTGGGCACCACATGCGAAATCTGTCAATGTTGTGGGTGATTTCAACGGATGGGACGAAGGCGCTTCGCCGATGACCAGAATTAATGATGCAGGTTGTTGGGAAGCGTTTCTGGAAAATGTAAATAACTTTGATGCGTACAAGTTTTTGATTGTTGACTCGAAAGGGCAGAAGCATTACAAAGCAGACCCGTATGCAATTCATTCAGAAACCCGTCCGGGAACAGCATCTAAAATATTCAAGGGAAAATATAAGTGGCGTGATGATAGCTGGCTTAAGGAAAGAAAGAAAAAGTCTGTTTATAAATCTCCTGTAAACATTTATGAGATGCATCTTGGTTCGTGGAAGCAATACGAAGACGGTAATTTTTTAAGCTACAGAGATTTGGCAAAGGAGCTTGTTCCGTATGTTAAAAAGATGGGCTATACTCACATTGAGATGATGCCTGTCTCAGAATATCCTTTTGACGGCTCATGGGGTTACCAGGTAACAGGGTATTACTCAGTAACGTCAAGGTATGGTACTCCTGATGATTTTAAATATCTTATAGATGAATGTCATAAAGCAGGAATAGGTGTTATTCTTGACTGGGTACCTGCTCATTTCCCTAAGGATGCACACGGTCTTGCAGAGTTTGACGGCGAAGCCTGTTATGAATATGCAGATATAAGAAAAGGTGAACATCTTCAATGGGGAACAAAGGTGTTTGACTTTGGCAGAAATGAGGTTAAAAGCTTCCTTATTTCAAATGCCTGCTTCTGGTTGGATGAATACCATATAGACGGCTTGAGGGTTGATGCTGTGGCATCTATGCTTTACCTTGATTACGGCAGAGATGACGGTCGTTGGATTGCCAACAAGGACGGCGGTAATAAAAACTACGAAGCAGTTGAGTTTTTACAGGAGCTTAACGAAGCAGTTTTTAAGGATTATCCTGACGTATGTATGATTGCAGAGGAAAGTACAGCCTGGCCGCTTGTTTCAAAGCCTGTTTATATGGGCGGCCTCGGGTTTAACTTCAAATGGAATATGGGTTGGATGAATGATATTTTAAGATATTTTTCATTGGACGGTGTTTACAAGAAGTTTAACCATAATTTAATAACATTTTCATTTTTCTATGCGTTTTCGGAAAATTTTGTTTTGCCTATTTCGCACGATGAGGTAGTGCACGGCAAGTGCTCGCTTATAAACAAAATGCCGGGAACCTATGAAGAAAAGTTCGCGGGTGTAAGGGCATTTTTAGGTTATATGTATGCACATCCGGGTAAAAAGCTCTTGTTTATGGGTACTGAGTTCGGTCAGTTTATAGAATGGGATTACAAAAAAGGACTTGACTGGCTCCTCCTTGATTATGAAAAGCACAGTAAGCTTCAGAATTATGTAAAAGAGTTGAATATATTTTATAAAAACAACTCTCCGTTCTGGGAGGTAGATTACAGCTGGGAAGGCTTTAACTGGCTTGTAAGTGATGATAACAACAACTCTGTTATTGCTTTTTCAAGAACGAATGAGAGCAATGAAAAAATTATAGCGGTTTGTAACTTTACAAAGGTTGCAAGACCTGTTTATAAGATTGGTGTTCCTGAAAAGGGCACTTATGAAATAATTTTTAATTCTGATTCATTGAAATACGGTGGTTCGGGAGAAAAAATCAAAAAAACTTATAAAACCTTAAATGAGCAGTATGGTGAATATGAGCAATCAATTGATTTGAAATTACCACCGCTTTCAACAATCTATTTAAAATTAAAACCTAAAAAAGAAGACGGAAAGGAAAGTAAAAACAATGGCAAAAAGAACTGAATGTATAGCAATGCTTCTTGCGGGCGGCCAGGGCTCCCGTCTTGGAGTTCTTACAAAAAATATTGCAAAGCCAGCAGTGCCTTATGGGG
>JAFVWD010000140.1 GCA_017501865.1 Clostridia bacterium
CTCTCGGTATTATATTATTCCGAAAAGAGAACAGGTGTTACAATAAAAGGGACTGCAAAAAAACAAATCGTTTTTTGCAGTCCCTTTTATTGTAAAATGCAGGGGGGTTAATCAACATCAAGAAGCCAATTAACATTTGTGTTGAGCACTTCAGCTAAAGCTACTATTTCAAAATCTGAAACTGAGCGAAGCTGTCCTTCAAGCTTGGAGAGTCCTGAGGCATTAAGGTCAACACCTCTGATTTGCAGCTGTGTAAGTAAGTCCTTTTGCTTCATACCGATTTCTTTGCGCCTTGCTTCAACTTTTTTTCCGCATATATTGCGGTCTCCGAGTGGTTGTTTTCTTGTTCTCATAGAAAATACCTCGCTTTCTCTTTTTTTACTTTAGAGTTTGTGTGCCGGGGTAACAAGTGAGTGAGTAATCACTCACAAATCTGCAAAAAAATATGTTGAAAAACATATTCTTCTGCAAAAAGTGTTTTCAACCAATTCATCATCCTGTAGACATAATAACACAAAATTATAATTCTTTCAAGATATTTTAAAAAGAAAAAATAAATTTGTGAATATTGTTAAAATCGAACAAAAAAAGATGTGTATTTTGTAACTTTAGAACTATGAAAATATTTGATAACGACTCAATTGTATGTTAAAATGTATTTTAGATATGTATACTATATATTATATTAATATGAGTGAAGGTGAAGTTTTTGAAATTACAATCTTCTTTATTTGCTGACTACAGCTGTCTTACTATGGCGGAAAGTCTGCTTGCGGCAGGTGTTGAGAATAATCACGTGGTTTACGATGTCTTTTTCAGAGAGCTCCCGGACTGTGGCGGCTTTGCTATAATGGCAGGGCTTGAGCTTCTTATAGATGAATTAAAAAACATCAGATTTGATGAGCAGCTGCTTGAAAGCCTTAAGAAAAACGGTTTTTCAGAAAGGCTTGTGGAATATTTCAAAGGCTTCAGGTTCTCTTGTGATGTTTATGCAGTTCCCGAGGGAACTCCTGTTTTCCCTAACGAGCCTATTATAAAAATATGCGGACCTGTAATTCAGGCACAGCTTATTGAAACGTTGGTGCTTAATATAATAAACCATCAGACTCTTATAGCGACTAAAGCCAACAGAGTTGTCAGAGCTGCAGCAGGGAAAAAAGTAATTGAAACAGGTGCGAGACGTGCGCATAGCTTTGATGCCGCAATTAACGGTGCAAGAGCTGCTTATGTGGGCGGAATTTCTGCGACTACGCTTTACAGCTCGGTTGAAAAGTTTAATATTCCTTCAGCAGCACCTATGAGTCATAGCTGGGTACAGCTTTTTAACGATGAGCTTGAGGCGTTTAAGATTTATCTTGAAGAGCACGGTGAAGACGGTATGCTTTTGGTTGATACTTACGACACCCTTGAGAGCGGTGTGAAAAATGCAGTAGAAGCATTCAATAGTGTTCTCGTACCAAAAGGATTAAGACCTGCCGGTATAATAATTGACAGTGGTGATATGACATATCTCTCAAAACGTGCTCGTCGTATATTGGATGAATCAGGTTTTCCTGATTGCGATATATATGCTTCAAATTCGCTTGACGAAATTCTTATAAAGGATATGATAAACCAGGGCGCAAAAATAGATGGCTTTATTGTAGGTGAAAAGCTCATTACATCTGAATCATCTCCCGTGCTTGACGGTGTTTACAAGCTTTGCGAAACTGAAAAGAACGGGGAAAGAATCCCTGCAATTATGGTAAGTAATAATGTAAATAAAATTACTACACCTTGCTCAAAAAGAGTGTGGCGCCTTTTTGATATGGAAAGCGGAAAGGCTATTGCAGATGTTCTTACTCTTGCAGATGAAAGCATTGATAATGAAAAAAGTTACTCATTGTTTGACCCTGATTTCACATGGAAACGTAAAACGGTTGATAATTTCGTTGCAAGAGAGCTTCTTGTTACTGTTTTTAAGGACGGAAAATGTGTTTATGATTCTCCCTCTCTCGAAGAGCTTCGTTCTTATTGTAATGAGCAGGTTTCTACTCTTTGGGATGAGGTTACAAGATTTGAAAACCCACATAAATATTATGTTGATTTTTCAGGTAAGCTCTGGGGTATCAAGCAAAGTCTTATAGAAAAGAATTCAAAGTTTTTATCCGGAGTAACAAAGATGGAAGAAAATATGAAAATCGGTATTTCACGATGCCGTCTTTTTGAGTTTGAAAACTGTGTCAGCTTTACAGGTTGTTTTTCGGAAGATTTCTCCCCGAAAGAGATAACCAAAGCATTAAAAATGCTCGCTGTGAGAGAGCCTGTTATTACATCTGTTATAAGTCTTAATAAAGATTCCGAAGCACATCTTGAGACGGAAAAGGCAGAGGTGTGCGTTGATTTCATTGAGGGTGATGCAGAGGCACTTGTTGCAGATTTTAAAAAACAAGGAATTGATTTTACACGTAACCTTTTTAAGTTTTATGTTATTAATAAAAATGTTTTAGTTATTTTATCTCACACTGTCGTGTCAGATTCTAA
>JAFVWD010000141.1 GCA_017501865.1 Clostridia bacterium
CTTTTTGACAGTAATGCAAAATTCTGCATTACTGAAAACAATATTTCTAATTTTAAAGAGAACAAAAAACACCATAATCCCGACATAAAAATCAGTTCCGACAACATTTGTTATTGCATTTACACCTCAGGTTCTACAGGCAAGCCTAAAGGAACACTGCTCACACACTTAAATGCACTTAATTTCACCAATGATAATCCTTACAATATAACACACAAAATCATAAAAAGTGATTACAAAAAAATTGTCAGTATAACAACCGTTGGTTTTGATATTTTTGTAACCGAAAGTATCTTACCGCTTACAAACGGCTTAGGAATTGTTTTAGCAAATGAAAATCAGGCAAAATTTCAAAGCGAGTTAAATGAGCTGTTAAAAAAACACTCCGCTGACGTTTTACAAACAACACCCACTAAAATGAAATCTTTGATTGTAGACAAAGAAAATCTCGATTATTTAAGAACACTCAAAGCTATAGTTTTGGGAGGCGAAGTTGTAGACGAGGCATTAGTAAGTGAATTACGTTTACATACAGATGCAAAAATCTTTAACATTTATGGACCAACGGAAACAACAGTTTGGTCTACTAATACTGAAATAATTAAAAACTCAGAAATCACCATTGGCAAGCCAATTGCCAATACGCAAATTTACATAGTAGATAAATTTATGAATATAACACCAATTGGTGTCACAGGCGAGCTCTGCATTGCCGGTGACTGCGTTGGTGCAGGTTATCTTAACAGACCTGAATTAACAGCCGAAAAGTTTGTAGATAATCCGTTTGGAGAAGGTAAGCTTTATAAAACGGGTGACTTAGCTTATTGGCGCGAGGACGGAAACATAGCCTTTGTAGGTAGAAATGACTTTCAGGTTAAAATACGCGGACTTCGTATTGAGCTTGGTGAAATAGAAAATGCACTTTGTAGCATTGAAGAAGTTTCTCAGGCAGTTGTTGTGGTGCGTAAAAATAACGAGGGCAGACAAATTATATGCGCTTTTTACACCGGTGAAGAGCTTGAAGCAAAGGAAATTCGTTCTCACATAGGTAAAAAATTACCTAAATATATGCTGCCTCATATTTTTACGCATCTTTCTGAAATGCCACTTACACCAAGCGGTAAAATAAGCAGAAAGACTTTGCCTGAAATTGATTTGTATGATATTCAGTCAGATGTAGAATACATAGCACCCACTACCGAACAAGAAAAAGCTGTAGCAGAAGCAATAAAAGAGACACTCAATATAGAAAAGGTCGGTGTTCTTGATAATTTCATAGACTTAGGCGGAGACAGTTTAAAGTCCATTGAGCTTATTTCTTTACTCGAAAAACAAAGCTACTACACCGACACAAAAACTATTTTAGAGTGCGACACTGTAAAAGAGCTTGCAGAAAAATTAGAGGTTACCGAAAACGAAGCTGAAGCTCTTGATTTTTCAGGAGATATTCCTGCAACTCCTGCACAAATGCGCGTTTACACTGCACAAAATATGAACAGTTACATCACCACCTACAATGTGCCTTATGTATTTAAGGTTAACAAAGTAGATAAAGAAAAATTGCAAAAAGCAATTAATGCACTTATTGACCGTCACGAAATTTTACGCACGCACTTTGAAAATAAAGACGGCAACATAATTCAGGTTATAAATAATAATATTGAGTGTGAGCTTGAAGAGCTTGAAAACGGTGACATTACAGCCTTCATTCGTCCCTTCAAACTTTCAGAAGCACCTCTTTTAAGAGTCGGTGTTTTTGAAAACACCGTTATGGTAGATATGCACCATATTATTACAGACGGTAGCTCCATGCCGATTTTCTTTAATGAGCTCAATGAGCTTTATATGGGTAGAGAGCTTAAAAACGAACCTGTTCAATACAAGGAATTTGCTGTTAAAAAAGCAGATTTTACAGATGATGAAAAATACTGGCTTTCTGTTTTCAATGATGAAATACCTGTTTTAGAAATAAATACAAGCTACCCGAGAAAACAAAAGCAATCATTTATCGGTAATGCGATTTATGACCATATTGATATTGAGTTGCACAACAAAATTTCTGCATACTGCAAAGCAGAAAATATAACACCGTTCGTATTTTATATGGCAGCCTTCAACATATTCTTATCTAAATTCTCAGGCAATGAGGACATTGTTGTAGGCATACCTGTGAGTGGCAGAAGTACAAAGCACCTTAACACATTAGGTATGTTTGTAAATACCGTTGCTTTAAGAAATAAACCGTCAGGTACAAAAAAAGTCAGCGAATTTCTGAAGGAAGTAAAAAACAGCTCAATAAATGCATTTAACCACCAGGCATACCCTTACGGTGAGCTTGTTAAAAAATTAAAGCTTGAGGCCTCTAACAGAAATCCTCTTTTTGATGTTATGTTTGCTTACCAGAGCGAAGAAATGACCGATGTAGTTTTCGGCGATGAAAAAGCTGAGCTTTTGCCTGTACCTATAACAACTGCAAAGTACGATTTTACATTTAATGTTATGCCGAGAGAAAACGATGTTGTTATAATGATGGAATACTGTACCGACCTTTACAAAGAGTTTACTGTAAAAAGGTTGATTGATGGCTACAAGTTCATTCTCTCGCAGCTTCTTTATGCCGATGTTGAAAGTGCTTTTGAAATTAAAGATGTTTCTGCCATTACAGAAGCAGAAGAAAAAACTTTATATTACGACTTTAATGACACTGCTCTTGATTACCCGAAAGATAAGTGTATCTACGAAGCATTTGAAGACCAGACAAAATTAACACCTAGCAAAACCGCCCTCTTATTTAAAGAATATTCATTTACCTATTCCGAGTTGAAAAACCTTGTTCAGGAATATGCAAATAAGTTATTAAAACTCAATGTTAACGAAAACGATGTTGTTGCTGTTCATCTTGAAAGAAGTCATAAATTAATAGCTTTTCAGTTAGCTATACTTAAAATCGGTGCTGTATTTTTACCTGTTGACAAGCGCTACCCTTCTGACCGCATTGAATATATGTGTGGCGACTGTAATGTGAAATTACTCATTTCAGATGAACTTAGTAAAAGTTCATTTACCGCAAACATTATGACTATAAATGAATTTGAAGCAATCGTACCAACCAAAACAGCAAAAACTGTTTTCAATGATGATGTTTGCTATATCATTTATACATCGGGCAGTACAGGTACACCCAAGGGCTGTACCCTGCACTCAACAGGACTTTTAAATTTCTGCAAAAACAACAATACTCTCGAAACCTTGAGCCGCATAGAAAACTGTACTTTTGCGTGTGTCAACAGTGTATCCTTTGACTACTTCATAGCAGAGTCTTTGTTGCCTCTTACTAATGGTTTCACAACGGTTATTCTTGATGATAACGAGAGTACTATTCAGGAACAATTTTTAAATGTAGTTATAAAAAATAACATCAATGTCGTTATGACTACTCCTACTCGTTTAAAAATATATTTTGATGATAAAGAAAACTGTGAAGCCTTAAGGATTTTAAAATGCATTTGCACATCAGGTGAACCACTCACTTCAGAATTACTCGAGCAAATGTATAAAAAAGCCCCTGAAGCTCAAGTTTATAATCCCATAGGACCAAGTGAATGTAGTGTATGGGATATTGGCGGTAGATTAGAACGCGAAGATGGTATCGATATACACATTGGTAAACCAATTGCTAACACACAGATTTACATTGTGGATAAATATATGCACATTACCCCTATTGGTGTTACGGGCGAGATCTGCATTGCAGGCGACTGCGTTGGTGCAGGTTATCTTAACAGACCTGAATTAACAGCCGAAAAGTTTGTAGATAATCCGTTTGGTGAGGGCAAACTCTACAAAACAGGCGACCTTGCTTATTGGCGCGAGGACGGAAACATAGCCTTTGTAGGCAGAAATGACTTTCAGGTGAAAATACGTGGACTCAGAATTGAGCTTGGGGAAATTGAAAATGCTCTTTCGAGTATTGACGGAATTTCACAAGCTGTTGTGGTCGTGCGTAAAAACAACGAAGGCAGACAGCTTATTTGCGCCTTTTACACCGGTGAAGAACTCGAAGCAAAGGAAATTCGTTCTCACATAGGTAAAAAATTACCTAAATATATGCTGCCTCATATTTTTACGCATCTTTTTGAAATGCCTCTTACCTCAAGCGGTAAGGTTAACCGTAAAACACTACCTGAAATCGACCTTGAAAACATAGTGAATGATGCTGAATTTGTTGCTCCGCAAACTACTCTGCAAAAGGAGCTTTGCAAGCTTGTGGAAGCAGTTCTTTCGACTTCACCTGTTGGTATAGAGGATGATTTCTTTGACCTTGGCGGTGACAGCTTAAAAGCAATAGAGCTTGTTTCAAAAGCGCATACTGAGGGTATATATTTCGCTCTTCAGAATGTTTTCGACTACCCAACTGTAAGAGAACTTTGTAAATTCATTGAAAGCGGTGACAAACAGGCCATTTCTTTCAATGATGTAGACTTCACAGAAATTAACAAGGTTTTAGAAAAGAATAAAATTGAATATATTACCGAACCTCAGAAATGCGATGTCGGAAATATTCTTCTTGCAGGTGCTACGGGTTACTTAGGAATTCATATTCTCAAAGATTTCCTTGATAATGACACAGGCACAGCGTACTGTCTTGTTCGTGGTAACAGTAAAGAAGCAAGTGAAAAACGTTTACAGGAATTACTTGAATTTTATTTCGGTAGCAAATATAAAAATTCTGACA
>JAFVWD010000142.1 GCA_017501865.1 Clostridia bacterium
GTGCCGCATTTACAGGTTTTGTTTTGACACGTGCACACAAGCAGTTTTCAAAATTTGCTGACATAATAAAGGGTAATAAACCCGAACCGCCTGAAGACACAAGTAAAACTCAGGAAAAGGCTGACCGTATTGCTATAAAAAACAGGTCGGGTAAAAACATTAATGCTTTTATGATTAAAAACCCCGTAGAAAGTGACAAATGGGCAATTTTAATTCACGGCTTTAACTGCGAGCCCTTTTATATGGCAAATTTAGCAGAAAAATATTACGAGTGGGGCTACAACATAATAATGCCTGCTTTGCGCGGTCACGACCACAGCGAGCACAATGCCGTTTCTATGGGTTGGCTTGACAGACTCGATATGGTAGACTGGATTCAGTATTTAGTAATGTTAAATCCCGAATGTCAGATTCTCTTGCACGGAATTTCTATGGGCGGTGCTACAGTTATGATGACTGTTGGCGAAAATCTTCCGTTTAATGTTAAATGTGCAATTGAGGACTGCGGTTTTACAAGTGTATGGGATGAATTTAAATACGAGCTTAAAAAGACTTATAAATTAAACGCATTCCCTACCCTTTACTCCTCAAGCAACATACACTCACTTTTAAAAGGGCACTCTTTAAAAGAGGCTTCTTCTATTGAGCAATTAAAGAAAAGCAAAACACCCGTGCTTTTCATTCACGGTGAAAAGGATGACTACGTTCCGTTTTATATGTTAAAGGAAAATTATGATGCGTGTGCTTCTGAAAAAGATATGTTGACAGTACCCGAAGCAGAGCACGCAAATTCTTACAAGGTAAATCCCGAGCTTTACTGGAATAAAGTAGAAGAATTTACTAATAAATATATTAAATAATTTATTGCGTTTACTATTGAAATTTGACATAAAATAGTGTAAAATGTTAAATGTATAAAATTGGTGAATTTTAATTTTCACAGGAGGTATTTAAAATGTCCGCATTAACAACAAACAAAAGCATCCTTTCTTGGATCGACGAAAAAGTTGAACTTGTTAAGCCTGACAAAATTGTTTGGATTGACGGTTCACAGGAACAAATCGAAGAATTAAGAGCTACTGCTTGTTCAACAGGCGAGCTTATTAAGCTCAATCAAGATCTTCTTCCTAACTGCTACCTTCACAGAACTGCAGTTAACGACGTTGCTCGTGTTGAAGGTCGTACTTTCATCTGCGCTCCTACTAAAGTAGCTGCAGGTCCTACAAATAACTGGATGGACCCTACTGAAGCATATAATATGCTTTACGATATAGCTCGTGACAACTATAAAGGCAGAACAATGTATGTTATACCTTACTCAATGGGTCCTGTAGGCTCACCTTTTGCAAAAATCGGTATTGAGCTTACTGACTCAATTTACGTTGTTCTTAACATGGTTATTATGACAAGAGTCGGTAAAGCTGTTTTAGATGTTCTCGGCGACAGCAACGACTGGGTTCGCGGTCTTCACTGCCGTTGCTCAATTGATGAAGAAAAGAGATATATCTGCCAATTCCCTCAGGATAACACAATTATTTCTGTTAACTCAGGTTACGGCGGAAACGTTCTTCTCGGTAAAAAATGCTTTGCTCTTCGTATTGCTTCTTACCAGGGTTGGAAAGAAGGCTGGCAGGCTGAGCATATGCTCATTCTCGGTATTCAGAATCCTAAGGGTGAGGTTAAGTACATTTGTGCTGCTTTCCCATCTGCTTGCGGTAAAACAAACCTCGCTATGCTTATTCCGCCTGAAAGCTATAAAAACAAGGGCTACAAGGTTTGGTGCGTTGGTGACGATATTGCCTGGATAAGAAAAGGTCCTGACGGCAGACTTTATGCTA
>JAFVWD010000143.1 GCA_017501865.1 Clostridia bacterium
ATCCTTGGTATTAAAAAATCATAAATTCAGTTGACAAATTACGAAAATATGCTATTATATATTGGTACGAAACTTCAGGGCGGGGTGTGATTCCCCACCGGCAGTAAAGTCTGCGAGCCATTTTTTGGTTGATTGGGTGAAATTCCCAAACCGACGGTATAGTCCGGATGAAAGAAGATTTCAAGACAAAATTATGTTTACACATTAAATTGTTCAGAAACTTTTTCGCCCTGAGTCTTTCGGGGCGATTATTTTTTTTGAAAGGTGTTGTAGCATATGAAAAATAACTACACAAGTAAACAAAAACTCCAAAGACTCACCACAGCGGGTGTTTTAGCAGCGCTTTCTCTGGTGCTTATGGCAACTGTTCGTTTTCCGATTTTTCCCACGGCATCTTTTTATGAGATGGAATTTTCAGATGTACCGCTTCTTTTATGTTCAACCGTTGTCGGTCCTGTTTATGCAATAATCTCACTCTTTATAGTTTGCGTTATTCAGGCTGTTACAGTTAGCTCCGGCAGTGGTTTTATCGGATTTGTTATGCACTTTATTTCTTCAGGACTTATGATTTTGGTTGTTTATTTTGTGAGAAAGAAAATTGATGGCTTAAAGGGTGTAATTATCTCAAATGTTTTAGGGGTAATTGTAATGACTCTTGTTATGATTCCGATGAATGTCTGGATGGTTTCTGAGTTTTTAAAAATTGATTTTAAAGGCTTTGTAAGCGGATTTTTAGGGGTATGTATTGCGTTTAATTTAATTAAATCTACAACTAACCTTACTATTTTCAGTTTAATTTCTCCTGTCCTTACGAAAGAATTTAATAAGCTTTTTAACAAGGATAAATAAATTTTAGCGGAGTATGAATTTTGTCATATTCCGCTTTTTTTACTTTTTTCTTTAAAAAAATAATGAAAGTCTTGATTTTTATGTTAAAAGTATTGACAAATCTTCATAAAATTTATAAAATCTATTCACAGTATTATTTTGTTTGAATACTTATATGTGTGCTAAAAAATAATTTTTAGGAGTAATTTTTATGGTATTTGATAAACTTAAATCAATCATTGTTGAAGAATTTGAACTTGATGAAAACGACATCACAATGAACACTTCACTCAATGACGAGCTTGATATTGATTCTCTTGATCTTGTTGACCTCGTTATGACAGTTGAAGATGAATTTTCTCTTGAACTTCCTGATGAAGCTTTAGAGGGAATGAAAACAATTGGTGATTTAGTTAAATATATTGAAGAAAACTAAGTAGAAAAGGAATTTAAAATGGCAGATCAGAAAAAAATGGTTGAAGCAATCACTTCTATGGATGTTGATTTTGCTCAATGGTATACAGATGTTGTAAAAAAGGCAGACCTTGTCGATTATTCAAGTGTTAAAGGTTGTATGATTATTCGTCCTTACGGTTATGCTATCTGGGAAAATATTCAGAGCATTCTTGACGGACACTTTAAAGCGACCGGTCACGAAAATGTTTATATGCCTTTATTTATACCGGAAAGCCTTTTGCAAAAAGAAAAGGACCACGTTGAAGGCTTTGCACCGGAGGTTGCCTGGGTTACATATGGTGGTAGTGAAGAGCTTGAAGAAAGGCTTTGTGTAAGACCTACTTCTGAAACTCTTTTCTGCGAGCATTATGCAAAGGTTGTTCAATCTCACAGAGATTTACCAAAGCTTTACAATCAGTGGTGCAGTGTTGTTCGTTGGGAAAAAACGACAAGACCGTTTTTAAGAACAAGAGAGTTTTTATGGCAAGAGGGTCACACTGTTCATGCTACTGCAGAAGAAGCAGTTAAAGAAACCGAGCAAATGCTTAATATTTATGCTTCTTTTTGTGAAAAATCTCTTTGTATGCCTGTTGTTAAGGGCAAAAAGACAGAAAGTGATAAATTTGCAGGTGCAGTTTCAACTTATGCTATTGAGGCGCTTATGCACGATGGTAAAGCGCTTCAGGCAGGTACATCTCACTATTTTGGTGATGGCTTTGCAAGAGCTTTCAATATGACTTACCAGGACAAAGAAAACAAGCTTTCTTACGTTCATCAGACATCATGGGGTGTTACAACAAGACTTATTGGTGCTATTATTATGTCTCACGGTGATGATAACGGTCTCGTTCTTCCTCCTGATGTTGCACCTA
>JAFVWD010000144.1 GCA_017501865.1 Clostridia bacterium
AAATCACCTATTCCGTAGTAATTGACATTCCATCCAAAATGAATTTCACTTTCTACTCGGTCACCATCAGTAACTGCTACATCGCGCATATTATTGCCGAACATAGCAACTCTCATACCCTTTGAAAAATCTATGGTTTTGGCAACAGCTGCAAAAGATTTAATCTGAGAAACAACCTCATCATTTTTATAGTAACCCACAACAACCTCTCGGTTAATGTTGAGTCGTGTACAAATAAATCCGAACTCTCTGTCACCGTGAGCTGATTGATTAAGATTCATAAAATCCATATCTATGCCGTCATAGGGCAGTTTTTCATTATACTGTGTGTGCAAATGAAGCATCGGTTTTCTGAGAAGCTGTAATGCTCTTATCCACATTTTTGCAGGGGAAAAGGTATGCATCCACATAATAACACCGACACACTCCTTGTCGCTGTTAACCCTTTCACAAGCCGACTCAGCTTCACAGGAATTTCTTATTATAGGTAAAGCCTCTACCCTAACAGTATCGCTTAATTTCTCATTAAGAAACCCTGCCATTTCATAGCCGTCTTTTTGTGCCTGCGCGAGGGTTTCGTCGCCGTATAAATCCTGGCTGCCAATTAAAAAGTAAAGTTTTTTCATATTACGACACTCCTTAGCAATAATATACTTTAATTCTATCATAGTTACATAAAAATGTCTACAAATTAAACCTTTAAAATCTTCCGTCTGAAGTCTCTGAGACTATTTTATTACACATTTTTGAATAAAAGTAAATTCAAACAATTGTAATACCTTGTTTATTGTGCTATAATTATGGTTGGATTGGTGAATACACTTCATCTGCCAAAATAAAATTGAAGAGGTGTTTTTTTATGATATGATATAAAATTGAAGGCGACAGCTTACCTGTAGTAATTTGCTACCCCGAAGCAGGTCAGACAATTCAGTCTGAAGCAGGTGCTATGAGTTGGATGAGTCCAAATATCAGAATGGATACAAATTCCGGTGGCGGAATAAAAAAAGCTTTAGGCAGAATGTTTGCCGGTGAATCAATTTTTCTGAATGAATTTACTCCTCAGAGCGGTACGGGCACTATTGCGTTTGCATCAAGCTTCCCAGGCTCAATTATACCTTACGAAGTAAGACCTGACAATGCTATTATTGTGCAAAAGCACAGCTTTCTTGCTATGGAAAAAGGTCTCGATCTCTCAGTTTACTTCCAGAAAAAGCTTGGTAAAGGATTTTTTGGCGGCGAAGGATTCATTATGAATAAAATCAGCGGTAACGGCTTAGTTTTCATTGAAATTGACGGTTACTGTAAGGAATACACCTTAGCTGAAAATGAAAGCATTATTATTGACACAGGCTACCTTGCAGCTATGAGTGAGTCGTGTACAATGGATATTGAAGCTGTTCAGGGTGCAAAAAACATCTTTTTAGGCGGAATGGGACTCTTCCACACTAAGGTTACAGGTCCCGGCAAGGTTTACTTGCAAACTATGCCTATTATAAAAACAGCAAAGGCTATTGAGCCATATTTAACCCTCCCTTCCGGAGACGGCGGAAGCGGAAGCGGAATCAACATTCGTTTAGGAGATTAAAATGCAACCTTCTGTAAGTATTATTGTAGCAACCTACAAAAGAGATAAAATTCTTTTAAGAGCCTTAAAATCTATTGCTGCACAAACTTATAAAAATTATGAAATTATATTAGTAGACGACAATGCCGATTCCGAATGGAATTCACGGGTCTCAGAGGTGGTTGAGCAATTTAAAGCACTCTACCCCGAAATAACCCTTAAATACATAGTCAATGAAAAGAATCAGGGGTCTGCTAAAACCAGAAACATAGGTATAGATGCTTCAAGGGGGGATTTTATAACCTTCCTTGATGACGATGATATATATTTACCTGAAAATTTACAAAAGCAAATAGATAATATGACTGAAACCGATGCAGATTTCGGGCTTACTGACCTTGATTTATATTACGAGGATGAGACGCTTTGTGAAAGAAGAATCCGTTCGTTCATAGAGTCCACGGAAAAAGATGATTTAATTAAATATCATTTAAAGCATCACTTAGCAGGAACTGACACTATGATATTTAAAAAACCGTACCTTGAAGCCATAGGTAAATTTGACCCGATTGATATAGGTGACGAGTTTTACCTTATGTTTAAAGCTATTGAAAACGGCGGAAAATTCACTTATTTACCGGGTTGTTTTGTTAAAGCTTATGTCCACAAGGGTGAAGGCGGGCTGTCAAGCGGTGACGGTAAAATTGAAGGCGAAAATCTACTTCATGAATTCAAAAAGAAGCATTTTGATGCACTTTCGCCTTCAGACAGAAAATACATTGTTACAAGGCATTTCGCAGTCATTGCATTTGCCGAGCTCAGAAGAAAGCACTATCTCAGCTTTTTCAGCAATTCACTCAAATCATTTTTCACCTCACCTGTTAACTGTATAAAACTTCTCAAGGAGCATAAATAAATGAATATTGAAGTTTTAGTTGCTACAATGCATCAGACTGACACAGATTTAATAAAAAAAATGAATTTAAAAACCAATGCCGTGGTAATTAATCAGACAGATAAAGTCGATTATAAGGAAATAAAATCCGACAACACAACGGTAAGATTTTTTTCATTTAATGAACGTGGTGTAGGACTTAGCAGGAACTCCGCTTTAATGCGCTCTTCTGCCGATATTTGTGTACTTGCTGATGATGATATGGTTTTTTCTGACCATTATGAAGAAACCGTTTCTCGGGCATTCAGCGAAAACCCGCAGGCTGATGTTATAATTTTCAACCTCATTGAAGAAGGTGCAAGCTTAAACAGACAAATTTCTTCTCCCACAAAAATCAATATTTTAAACTATATGAATTACGGTG
>JAFVWD010000145.1 GCA_017501865.1 Clostridia bacterium
CAAAAAAAGACAACCACTCGTGAGTGGTTGCCCGAGATTGTAATGCGGTGCTAAACTTTCAGTGCCCCTTTGAGGGGCTAAGCCAGTATTCGCCCCTTATAGGGGCAGAGCAAACCACCAGTTTACTGGTGGTTATGATTTGTGTATTGGTATTCTTAAATTATTCTAAATGTAATTTATAGAATTTTGCCTTAAATGTTTGTGTGCCGTCAAAGGTGCTGTATTCACTGTAATGGTCAAACACAAGACCGCACTTTTCCATTACTCTGCCCGAAGCAGGATTATCGACGGCGTGGTTTGAAACAAAATCCTTTATTCCTTGCTCTTTGTGTGCAAATTCAATCATCCGTTTTGTAGCTTCGGTAGTTAAACCCTTGTTCCAATAATCAGAACGGATATTGTAACCGAATCCCCAAGCACCCGGTTCTTTTTTGTCAGGGCCAATGCTGCAGCTACCTATTAAAAGATTACTTTCTTTAAGCACAATTCCCCAGTGAAAATTGTTGTCGTTGGGAAGTATGATATTTATCCAATACAAAACCTCATCCGTGTTTTTATAAAGATTATATGGCATAAATTTATTAACCTTTTCGTCGCTCAACCATACGAAAGCTTCTTTTGCATCTTTAGGTGTAATGGGTCTTAAAATTAGCTGTTCTGTTTCAAGAACAGGTGTGTTTTTTATGTATTTTATTTGTTTGATTTTTTGTTTGAGGTTCATCGTTTCTTCCTCTTTTCTGTTTCAATAGCAATAAACGGAACAGTCATTTCTTCTTCGGTAAGTCCTGCGTGAACACCAACCATTTCAAAATCGCCTCGTTTATAGTCAATATTGATTTCACCAAGAGCAACTGCGAAAAAGTCACCTATAAAGTCTGCGGTTTTTGGATGCACTTCACCAAAACCTAAAATATTTTCAGAGAACACTTCATCCTTTGTCATTAATCTGAAAGACTCACCGAATATTTTGTTGAATTCTGTTTTGAATTCTTCTGTTTTTCCGTCTTTAATAAACAAACTTAAAGCTCTTGGTTCAATAGATGGTGGTCTTTTCAAAAGTTCTGTTAATTGGGGATAGTCCTCTAAATATTCTGTTTTTCCGTCACAAAGTCCGTGGTCTGCAGTAATGATTACAAGTGAATCCTTTAATTTACCACAAAGCTTTTCTACTTCTCTGTTAATATGTAAAATTTGCTCGTGAGCTTCTTCGCTTGTTACTCCGTGACCGTGCATTGCATGGTCAGGCTGATTCCAATACGCATAAATATATTTCTTCTTTCTCTTTTTAGAAAGCTTATATATCGTCTTGCAAATATCTTCAACACTTTTGACACGATATTTTGAAAAGAATGCTACACAGTAAGCCGATTTTCTGCCCTTGACCTTTTCAATTCTTTGCATAATGTTTTTGTAAGGAATGTATTTGTGAGCCACATTGTATTTTGCAGCAGGCTCACCGTTTCTTTGTAAGGTGTTTTTGAAAACTGCAACATTTTCTCCGATTTCTTCAAAGTACAAGTCCCAGCCAAGCCATCCACATTCCAATGGTGAATAGCCACTTAAAATTGATGTTGTAGCGGCAACAGTTGTTGATGGGAAAACGGAAGAAATATCGGTTACATAGTGCTTTCTTAAAAAGTCATTTTCAGTAAGATGGTAGTTAAGTGTAGAAGTTCCCAAGCCGTCAAAAAGAATTACTATAATATTTTTGTAGTCTTTTTCGAGTAATTTATCAAATTCGGGTAATGTTTTGTGTTGGCAATCCTTAACGCCAAAATGGTTTAAAACAGAGGAAGCAATTGAAAGTATGCTTCTGTCATAATTTGGGTATTTAATCATAGTGTCTACTCCTTTCTCAGCACATCAAGTGTGTGGTGTGATATGCCGACTAAATCCTGTCTTTCACAGGTTTTAAAATGATATCTCAGATACAAGTCATAGGTTTCATCATTCATTTGGTCAACAGACTCTTTCATATGGCAAGTATAACCGTCAGTGGCAACAAAATGCAACCTTTCCACATCAAAAATCTTTGTTAAATCCAAAATTTCGTCTTTTGTATATACCTTGAAAATTCCGTGTGGTGGAAAATATGCTTCAAGTGAAACAGGGTCAAACTCACCCTCTTCAATCAGTTTGTCAATTCTGTTATTCTTGAAGCAACAGAACATTGAGGGCTCAAGCATACAGTAAGCAACAAAGATGTATCCTTCAGGCTTTGTAATTCTGATTGCCTCTGAAAGTGCTTTCTGTTGTTCTTCTTCTGTGTATAGGTGATACATCGGACCAAGTAATAGTGTTACATCGTAACCGTTATCAGGGTAATATGATAAATCAAGGGCATTGCCTTGTTTGATTCTGACATTTTCACCGGGCAATGTTTTAGTTTTGAAAACCTCGATATTATGCTCAATAAGCTCAACAGCATCAACCGGGAATCCTTTTTGAGCAAAATAATGAGAGTATCTGCCTGTTGCAGCGCCGATTTCTATAATCTTCATATCGTCTTTCAGATACTTTTCAATGTATTTCACAGTTGTTAAGAACTCAACCTTCCCGTGTTTAGATAAAAGACGTACATCTTCGTCGTGGGTGTTGTAGTAATCAACAAGGTAATCTCCTGTAGCCTTGGGTTGCTTTTTTAAAAGCTTGTTTTTCAATAAATCAAATAATTTCATATCAATTCTCCTTTGAATAAAAAATAACCGGTGTAAGCTTTGCAGTAAGCCTACACCGGTATAATCATATCGTTAAAAATAGTTTACTTTTTGCGAAATGAGTATAGAGGCATAGACCTGCAAGTATCATAATCATACTTTGCAAGCCAGGAATTAAGCATATCGTGTTTTTGAAGAAGATATGTTTTCATAACCTTTACCTCGTTTTGTATTTTTTGTCAATATAACACAAGTTTTTTAAGTTGTCAAGGAAAAGTTTAAATTTTCATTGTCTTTTTCACCAAAATCATTGTCGAAAAATAGTGCAAAACAGAGAAGTGTAAAAAATTTTGAAAAAAATGTGAAGTGTTTAGTGTTTTTTGTCATATATAAGTGAGGTGAAATAAAATGACTGTAAACGATAAAATTGAAATGATTAAAAAAATAGAATTTGGCGATATTGATGGATACGGAGACCCCAATTTAGAACAGTATTTTTTAGACAGCGATTACTTTGAAAAAGTTGTCAACAAAAAGACTTTCTACATTATTGGAAAAAAAGGTACTGGTAAGTCCGCTATATATAGAATGATAAAGGGGCAAAGCTTTGAAAAGGGTGTTATCGTAGAAAACAAAGATTTTGGAGATTACCCTTTCGAAAAATTATTAACACTTAGTGATGATAACTATCCTAAACCTAATCAATATCAAACAGTTTGGGAAAATTTAATTTTTAATATCTTTTCAAAATTAATTTCTGATTATCCTGTTTTGGATGATGATAAAAACTCGTATTTTAAAATGATTGATGATTATGCAAAGACATGTATAGGTAATCTTGTTGATATGCATAAAGATATAATCACCCGGACGCAGAAAACAAATGTTGGATTGTCATACAAAGGAATACAGGGCTCAAACGAAATTGAAAAATCATTATCAATAGGTTCTGGAGTTAATAATATTACTCAAATCAATTCAGTGTTACAACAAACAATACTTGAATATTTTAAAACATGTAACGAGAACAGAAAAATAATAATACAATTTGATAGGCTTGATGACAATTATAATCAGTATCAAAATATCGAAGAATACTATCAGTGTATTATAAGTTTATTTAAAGTTGTTTATAAAATCAATCAAAGTTTCAGAGCAGTTAACATAAAAAATGCAAAAGTTGTTTTGTATTTGAGAAGCGATATTTTTAGGGAATTAGGAAAAAGAGATGCAGAAAGCGCAAGATGGACAGACTTTAGTGTTTTTTTAAATTGGGCAATTGTTAACCGAATTGATTGGGAAAATCCTTTGTTACTTCAAATGATAAACAAAAGAATATTTAATTCGTTAAAATTACCCGAAATTTCATTTAATGAGTTGTTTGACACGGAAGCTATAAACTTGAAAAATCATAGTGGTCGACAAATCGATGTTTTTCATTACATAATTGAAAAAACAATGCATAGACCACGGGATTTTATACAGTTTTGTAAATATATTCAGGAAGAATGTATTTCAACAAACACTCTTTATTTTAGAACTATAAAAAATGCCGAAAAAAGATTTTCCGATTGGTTGGTAAATAGTGAAATCGTAAACGAGATCAACCCAATCATCAAAGATACAGACTCATTATTTGAAATGTTAAAATTGCTAGGGCGCAAGCCATTCTCTTTAAATGAGCTTTCTAAGCAAATCCATTTTTTGAAATCGAATGACTTTGATGCTATTTCTTTGGCTACTTATTTGTACGATATAGGAATATTACTAAATGTCGATATGAAACAGGGAACTATTAGATTCAGATCTTCATTTCGTAATGACGGGAAATTTGACAGAAATCAAAAAATTATGATTCATCCGGGTGTTTGGATTGGAATAAATTCATAATTATAATTTGTTATCAAACGGGTGGATATGAAGAAAGCAAAAATTAGCCCCTGTTAATTTCATTTGATTTATAAAAAATTATATTTTTGGTAAAAGAGCTTAATGAGATAAAAGAATAATTTTTAATGTTGATAATTATAAATTGACAGAGAGCAGAGGTTTTGTCCTCTGCTCTCTGTATTTATTCAACATCATATCTATAGTTGGTGATTTGATACCCAACATCAGTTGAGGTGAAGTTACCGTGACTTCTTGCATACTCTCCGTTTTGCAAATCATCAAACGGAATAGCACCATTTTTGACAATATCGTTAGTTACCCAAGTGAAAATTGAATGATAAATTTTGTTGTTTTCTTTTCCTTTGACAAAACGAATACTGCAACAATTATTCAATCGCAAGCCGTGAACTTCATCAATACCACAACCGGCAACTGCTATAAGTTCATCTTTTTCAAACACACCATATTCAAGATTGTTCTCATCAAGATAATGCTGTTCATTGAGAAGATGGTCAATGTAACTATCTCTTTTGCCGTTTGCCCATTTTGTTATAGAGCTTTTATCAGTCGGGCAAAGTTTTCTTATAACAATACCTTCGGGCAACTCATCATTTATATCATCATCAAGAAACAACGCTTGTGGAGTTACAGATATTTCGATATCAGTGCCAATCTTTTCAAGATGACTTCTCACTATATGCTCATCAAGATTCGAATAAAATGTTTTTCGTCCGGTAAATCTTCTGAGCCACTCAGATAACAAATTAAAATCATTTGTCTGAATTTCAAGATAGTATTTGCCATTTCCTGCATCACCAACACCGATAAATCCTTTTTCAAAATCAGCATCAGGTGCTACTATTTTCAATCCACAGTATTTAATAGTGGTGCAAAAATAGCCATATCGTTTGAAATCTTTTTCAAGCAGATAATCAATTACTGTGTGTTCGTCAACAATTTTAAAATCAGGGTTAGTGTGTATAAAACGCTCAACAACTGATTTATCCGAGAGCTCACCTAAGTACATTATCTGATTTTTATTTTTGTTTCTGTATTCGCTCGGTGACATTTCATAGTTCTTCTTGAACGATTTAATAAATCCTTCGTGAGAATCATATCCGATTTCTAATGCGATATCTAAAATAGATTTATCTGTGCAGCGAAGAAGATAGGCTGCCTTTTTCAAACGGATATAATTCACATATGCCATAACAGTAAAACCTGTATGTGACAAGAATATCTTATTAAAATAATCAATAGAAAATCCTGCGTTCGTAGCTATATCACTTGCTGTTATTCCAGAGTTCAAAGCGTTACCTTTTGCATATTCAACAGCCTTTGCAATCAATAAATTATTTTCCATGCTAAGCAATGAGAGCCGAACACCGCACGGGGTTCGATTCTCGTTGCCTTCACCTCCTATGTAGTTATTATAGTTGTAAACATCGACCTTTACAAGTTGATTATAGCTACAATAAACGAAATATTCTTGAACAAAAACGTTTTATTATTCCGAGGGTAAAAATGAAATGCGAAAATAAGAATGTATAGTGTTTTTATTTGCATTTCTTTAAGATTAATGATAAAATTGAAGTATATTATAAACGTTAAACAGGTGGCTATTATGATTGAAATAGATGCAGGCGATTTCTTTTTGGTAGAGCCAAGTGAAATATATGCTGAACAAATCAGTGAATACAGACAAGAGTTTTTAGATGCAGATTCTTCTATGGATGGTTGCGGTCCACTCAGAAGATGTGAAAATCCAATTGAATACATAGCAGAATGTAAAAAGTATACAAAGGCTGAAACAGTACCAAATGACTTTGTTGTTGCAACGCAGTTTTTATATGTGCGAAAAAGTGATATGCGTATAGTTGGAATGATACAGGTAAGACATTATTTTAATGATTATCTTTCTGAATTTGGTGGACATATCGGGTATGCAATAAGACCTGCTGAAAGAAGAAAAGGCTACGCAGTTTCAATGCTTAAAGCGATTCTGCCTTATTGTAAAGAACTCGGACTTGAAAAAATACTTATCTCTTGTATTGATGGCAACATAGGTAGCGAGAAAACAATACTCAAAAATGGCGGAGTTTATGAATCGACTGTATGTGAGCCGGACAGAAACCGAAATTTAAAGAGGTTTTGGATTACTTTATAATGTGAAAGAATCAAAGGTGATTTAGTTGGAGAATAAGGATTACATAAAATGGATTCGTGGCAAGGTAGGTCACGAGAAAATTATTATTGTGTATGCAGGTGGATGCATCTTCAATGAAAAAGGTGAAGTGCTTCTTCAAAAGCGAGCTGATTGTAATAAGTGGGGCTTCCCTGGTGGTGCTGTTGAACTCGGCGAAACACCTGAAATGGCAGCTATAAGAGAAGTCAAAGAAGAAACAGGGTTAGATGTTGAAGTTGATAAACTTATCGGAATTTATACCGATAGCGATGTTGTTTGTGTTAATGGTGATAAAGTTCATAGTATATGCATCGGCTACGAAATGAGTATTGTCGGCGGTGAGTTGATTAGTGATGAAAATGAAACATTAGAGCTTAAATTCTTTTCATTAAATAATATGCCAGAATTGTTCTGCAAACAACACGAAGAACTATTGAGAGATGTAAAAAGGGTGAGAAATTAAAATGTTAGGCAAAAAAGTCAAAGTTATCATTGATAGACCTTTGGGGACATATCACCCAAAACATAAAGATATATTTTATTCTGTGAACTATGGTTATATCGAAGGTATTATTGCGCCAGATGGTGAAGAACAGGATGCTTATGTTCTCGGAGTTAATGAACCGATAAGCGAATTTACAGGAAAAATAATTGCTGTAATTAAAAGACTTGATGATGTTGAAGAAAAATGGGTTGTCGCTCCGGAAAATATGACATTTACTAAAGAAGAAATAATAGAGCAAGTTGAGTTTCAGGAAAAATATTTTAAAACAGAGATTTGTATGTAATAAAGGAGAAAAACTATGAGTTATTTAAGTGAGCTTCGTAAAATTGTAGGACACAGACCGCTACTTTCTGCGGGTGCTACTGTCCTTGTAATTAAAGATGGCAAAATTCTTTTAAATCTTCGTTCCGACACAGAAACCTGGGGTATCCCCGGTGGTGGATTAGAGCTTGGTGAATGTTTAGAGGAAACTGCTTTTCGGGAATTAAAAGAAGAAACAGGTCTTACTGCTGAAAAGATGACATTAGTAACAGTATTGTCAGGTAAAGATTTTTATTTTGTTTACCCCAATGGTGATATGTTATATTCAGTTGTTTCTTTATACCTTGCTGAAAATGTCAGCGGTGAATTAAAAATTACAGATGGTGAAAGTCTCAAGCTTCAATATTTCAGTTTCGATAATTTACCAAATCTCGAAAGCAGAGCAAAAACAATGATTGAATGGCTGAAAGCAAATCGAGGAGATTTAATTGTTTAAAAAATATTGTTAAGCAAGAAAAAACAGATGACCTGAAATGAAAATCAAGTCATCTGTTTTATTTTAATGCTGTGGATTTGAACGAAGGCTTATTACGGCTTTTATAAGAGCATCTGTAATGACCTTTTGCGGAACTTCTGCCTCTGCGGCTCTTATTTCGTCTTGTGTGCCCGAAACATATTTTGATTCTGCTGCGTTTAAAGCAAAGGCTGCAACATAGCATTTGCATTTGTCACAGGTGCACACATTAAATTTCTTCATAGCTGAATCAAGGTAACCGAGAACGAGGTTTTCCATAATATTAATAACAGAAATCTCTGTACCCGGGTCGCACATATAAGTGCTTGAAAACACCTTTTTTCTGAGTGATTGAAAGGCATCGTGGTTACTCTGCTCATCGGGAGTAGCATTGTCTGCGGAGTGATTTGCGTTATAAACCGTTGAAAATGGGTTGTCCGCTATTGCAGGCATAATTTTCTGGAACATCAAGTCCTTGTCGAGTTCTCTACGGGTTTTTGCCATCAGAAAACACCCCTTTCAAAGAGCTCATCTACTAATGCGATATAATCTTTGACGACAGCATTTCGCGGGGCATATTCAATAATATCCTCCTGCAAAGCGGTCATCGCATTACTTATTACAGTACTGTGTCGTATATTTGTGTCAAGCAAAGTCATATTGAGAGCCTTGCAAAGCTCTGCAGCAGTTTCTTTTGTAACACGGCTTAATTCTTCACGAGGATAAAAACGACAAAGGAACATACCACCAAGAACTAAATCCGGGTTAATAGCCTGCTTTATTCTTGAAATTGTTTCGTGAACCTGAATAACACCTCTGAGGCTGTAGCCGTCACTGAGTCCGGGAACCAACACCACGTTTGAAGCGGTGATTATATTAGCAGAAAGAAGGCCTAATTCAGGTGGGGAATCTATAACTATATAGTCATATAAATGTTCTATTGTTTTAAGAGCATCCTTTAACATTCTTTCAGTACCGGCACCTGAAAATTCTCTTTCAACATTCCCCAGAAGTCCGTCAGTCGGAATTACATCAAGAACAGGTGCGTGCTGAATTGCATCAATAGCCGAAACACGTTTTTTTATAACGTCATAAATAGTCGGGTGCTCGCGTGTGTCTGCACCTACACTGAAAGAAAAGTAGCCCTGCGGGTCAAAGTCAACACCGAGTACTTTATAATTTTTGTGTTTTAAACAGACTGCTATGGCATTTGCAGAAGATGTTTTGCCAACGCCGCCTTTTTCATTGATTAAAGAAATAATCTTTGCCAAGAAAATCACTCCCTGAAAATTTATTATAACACATAAAGAAATAAATTAAAAGAGAAAAAGCGGAAAATAGCGGGAAATATTGATTTTATGTTGTTTTTTGGAGCGAAAAAGCACTGTTTACGGTAGTTTTTGAAAAAAAGAAGATTTTTCTCAAAAAAATCAAAAAAATTTTAAAAAAACACTTTAGTTTTAAAAAAAACGTAGAACAATTATAAGTGAGATATAAAAACATGACTAAA
>JAFVWD010000146.1 GCA_017501865.1 Clostridia bacterium
TCATTTAAATGCAAATGATAGGGTTTTGTTATCTGTATTCAGATTTTGTTATAGTAAATGCGATTACCTGAATTCAAATTCCCATTCGGGCTCGCCAATTACACCTTTTTTCATTCCTTCGTTCCA
Organism: Clostridia bacterium; assembly: GCA_017501865.1. Taxonomy (GTDB): domain Bacteria; phylum Bacillota; class Clostridia; order Oscillospirales; family Acutalibacteraceae; genus DTU089. The sequence continues at coordinate 127 of JAFVWD010000146.1, forward strand.
ATTACAAAAAATTTCACAATGCTCATCACTTAAGAACATTGTAAGATATTTATCAAAATTTGGAGAAAGCTCCATTTTCTTTAAATCATCAATTTTCGCAAAGAAAACCTCGCCCTCGTCGGTTTCTTTTAAAAGCTCGCCCGAGTAGTCGTTTGTTTTATAAAAATGAACAAAATATTTATCGTTGGTGTCAGTGTTATGCCAATGCATCATTCCGCAATATTTTAGATTTCTTACGGTTAACCCTGTTTCTTCTCGGGCTTCTCGCACAGCACTGTCATAAATGCTTTCACCATTTTCAACGTGCCCGCCGGGAAAGGTACAGCCGCACCAATATTTTATCCGTCGTTGAACTACTACCTCACCGGTTTCGGGATTTTGTATCATAATCATATTAGTTAATTCAATTTCTGACATATTATCACCTCCTGAATAATATCATAATTCAGGAAAGTTGGCAATAAATTCGTCAAAAACTTGACAAAAGCATCAATTTAATGTAATAATATAGTGATATTTTATAATGCGAAATTATGATGTTTTGCAATCAGAGGTGTTTTTGTGCGAGTAATTACAGGCTCAAGGCGCGGAAGAAAGCTTATGACACTTGAGGGCGACAGTGTCCGCCCTACAACAGATAAGGTTAAAGAATCAATATTTAATATTATTCAGTTCGATGTTCCCGGTGCAAGAGTAATAGATCTTTTTGCAGGCTCAGGGCAGCTTGGTATTGAGGCTTTGAGTCGCGGTGCCAAAAGTGCCGTGTTCGTTGACTCATCCGCAAAATCGTTGGCTGTAGTTGAAGAAAATCTTAAGCTTACCGATTTCAGAGATGTTTCAAAAACAGTTCGTTCTGATGCATTGAGTTATCTGGACAGGGTAATTGAAGAGTATGACATTGCTCTTTTGGATCCGCCTTATAAAGCAGGTCTTATGGAAGATGCAATTGAAAGAGTGGCACCCCATATTGCAACAGATGGAATAATTGTATGTGAAACAGGTAGTCAGGAAGTTTTACCCGAAGCTTTGCAGGGGTTCACTTCTAAGAGATACAAATACGGAAAAATTGCTTTGACTGTTTACAGAAAGGGTGAGTAATTTGGGTAAAACCGTAATTTGTCCCGGTAGTTTTGACCCCTTGACAATAGGGCATTTAGACATTATTAAAAGGTCGTCAAAATTATTTGATAATGTTATAGTGGTTGTTATGCGAAACTATAATAAGGATTCAGGCAGCTTTACAATAGAAGAACGTATGGACTTCATAAGACGCTGTACTGAAGATTTGCCTAATGTGACTGTTGACAGTCACTTAGGACTTCTGGCGGATTATGCACGTGAAAAGGGTGCTTCTGCCGTGGTTAAAGGACTCAGAGCTATTTCTGACTATGATGATGAATTTCGTCAGGCATTGACAAATCAGAAGCTTAATTCAGAGCTTGAGACAATATTTATGGTGACAAGCGCTGATTATATGTTTTTAAGCTCAAGTGTTGTCAAAGAGGTAAGTAAATTAGGTGGGGATGTTTCAAATTTTGTTCCTCCGCAAATTCGTGATGATATCATTGCGAGACTTTCTAAATAAGAAATAATAAAATTCAAATATATTTATTATTGAAAGGTTGGTAAAATATGAGTATTGATACATTGCTTAATGATATGGATACCGTAATTGAAGAAGGTAAAACAGTTCCTTTTTCTAACAAGCTTCTGGTTGATGTTGATGAGCTCAGAAGAATTATAGAGGACATCAGACTCAATATGCCTGTTGAAATTACACAGGCAAAGAAAATTGCTGCAGAAAGACGCGATATTCTTAATGCTGCAGATGCTGCTGCTGAAGAGATTGTTGTAAAAGCACGTCAGAGAGCAGATCTTATGGTTGAAGAGCATCAGATTACAAAGGAAGCGAAAGAGGCGGCTCTTGCAATTATGCAACAGGCTAAGGATGAATCAAATACACTCATAAATGCTTCTAAGGGTAAGGCTATGGAAATTATGGATAAGGCAGAGCGCTGGTCTACAGATATGCGTAAAAACGCAAGCGCTTATGTTGAAAACGTAATTAAGGATACTGATGAAACTCTTACAAGAAGTGTTAATGATATCAGAACTCTCAGACAAAGTCTCAGAGAGGCACTCAGCGCTGGTAACGAGCCAAGACCTGATTTTGATTAATAAAGGGTGAGAATTCAATAATGGAAAAAGAAAAACTTTGTTTACGCTGTATGAGAAAAATCGGCGATAGCAATGTTTGCCCTTATTGTAAAGATGAAAGCTCAACAGTTCAGAAAGCACCTTTTTTACCGCTTAAAACTGTTGTTGGCGGAAAATATCTTATCGGAAAAATGATTTCGTCAAACGGAGACGGTGCGACATATTACGGCTTTGATCTTGAACAGAAAAAAGCTGTGACTGTTCGCGAGTGCTTTCCGCAGGGCGAAGTTTCACGCGGTGATGATAATTACTGTCTTGTTAATGTCGGCAGGGCAGCAGCTTTCATTGATGCAAAGGCAAAATTCACTAAATTGTGGAATACTCTTAAGACTATCGAAGGGTGTTCAGCTATTGTGCCTGTTTTTGATGTTTTTGAAGATTTAGGAACAGCTTATGCTATAAGTGAATACCTCGGTGAGGGCGAAACCCTCAGAGATTATTTGCTTAAAAATGAACAGGGTTATATTTTATGGGAAGAAGCAAGGGTTCTTTTAATGCCTGTACTTTCTGCTATAGGTGCACTTCATGAGGCCGGTATTATTCACGGTGCAATTTCACCTAATTCCCTTATTGTTGATAAGGATGGTAAAATTAAAATTACCGGTTACAGCATTGATGATGTCAGATTTAAAGGCGGAAAGCTCCCGTCAGAGCTTTTTGAGGGCTATGCTTCTATTGAGCAGTATGCCGAGGATGGCGATTTAGGACCATGGACAGATGTGTACGGCTTTGCAACTGTTCTTTACAGAGTTCTTGTCGGCAGTACTCCTATGAGCTCCGTTTCAAGAGCGACTAATGACAAGCTTATGATACCGGGTAAATTTGCAGAAATTATTCCGGCATATGTTATAAATGCATTAGTAAATGCATTGCAGATTCTTCCTGAGGACAGAACAGTAAATGTAGAAAAATTAAGAGATGATTTATCCGCTTCACCTGCTGCAGCAGTAACTGCTGCTGAGGGGTATTCTTCAATGGCTGCAGTGCGTCGCTCTGTAAGAGAGGAA
>JAFVWD010000147.1 GCA_017501865.1 Clostridia bacterium
GTGTAATAATATATATTGCCGAGCCTGTGGTGGATTTTATTAATTCAACAAGAACCGGGCTTACCTTTGCCTGGGATAAGGTTGCAGGTGTAGAGGGCTACATCGTGTACAAGGTTACTGAGAACGGACTTGAGCAATTAGCGGTTCTCGGTGCAGATACAACAAGCTATACAGACACTACTGTAAAAGATGGTCAGAGCTATACATATGCAGTAGCATCTACGGACTATCACGGTAACCCCGGAACTTACACAACATTTACAACTACTCACGTTAAGCCTGAACTTAAAACACTTGCGACTCCTGCAGTGAAAATAGCCAAGACTACAAAAGGTATAAAGGTCACATGGAATAAAATTGCCGAGGCTGAAACTTATATAGTTTACAGAAGACAATATAACAAGAAAACCGAAAAGTGGGGCGGCTGGAAAGTATCTGTAAAGGATTTAAAAATAACATCTTTTGTTGATACTACAGTTAAACCGGGTGAGTATTACCGTTATACAGTCAAGGCTGCAGGTAATGAGGCTATAAGTAAGTTTAAATCAACAGGTACGCTGAAATATGATATGGCACCTACCGTTAAAGCGGTAAATGTAAAAGACGGTATACAAGTAACCTGGACAAAATTAGCAAATGCGACGGGTTACACAGTGTATTCTGCTACATACGATGCAAAAACCAAAAAATGGTCCTCGTGGAAAAACAGAGGTACTGCAGGTAAAAATACTACCTCCTGGACAGATAAAGCTGCCAAGGGCGGGAAATATAACCGCTATACAGTAAGAGCAGTTTACGGAAGCTTTAAAAGCAGCTATAAGGCAACAGGCAGTGTTATGCGTTTAGCGCAACCATCTGTAAGTGTTTCGAGAGTATCAAATGGTGTTAAGGTTAAGTGGTCAAAGGTAGCAGGCAGTAAGCAGTACACTGTTTACCGCAGACAGTACACAGACGGAAAATGGACAAAATGGACTGCAATGGTTCATATGGATAAGTCAACTTCTTCCTGGGTGGACAGAAGAGCTCTCAAGGGTGTTAATTACAAATATACAGTAAGAGCTGTAAACGGAAGTGCAAAAAGTCCTTTTGTTGCGAGTGCAACAGTTAAAGGTGTAGTTGCATCCTGTATCCATAAATACATTGATGGCAGATGTAAGTTCTGTGCTCATTGTGAGGATGTTGATTATGCATTGAGATACCTTATAATGGATAAAGGTGTTAAAGACGGTAACATATATCATCTTATAATGACAAGGCAGAGCGGAAAATTCAAATATATTCACTATGTTTCATATGATAAGGATTTGGATATGGTAATGTTCTCGCTGATTACAGAGAGTGATAAAACTCTGAGCGGAACACAGCTTTATTACAGATATAAATGTCAGACTCAGAATGTAGGTATGTTATATGAACAAGATGGTAAGGAAGAAATATTCTGCCAGGGTCAGATATATACCAATTATTTCTCGGGCAAAAATCCTGAAGTAATTGCCTACAGTTGTTCAGAAGGCGGAAAGACAGCAGATAAATTTGAAGGTGTGCTTTCTGCAGATGTTGCTGCAATTCTTGCAGGAACAGAACAGATATTAAAGAAAGCAAACGCAGGCTTCGGAATTAAAGAGCTTGGTTTTGTGAATGCATTAAAGTAATAAAAATACAAATTAATGCAGTACAGCCACAACAAATACAATGTGGATATAAAAAAAGCGCAGACCATATAAAACCGGATATAGCAAAGGGTTCAACAGGTAAATTCACCTGTTGAACCCTTTAAGCTTATTGAGGATAATTTCTGAGATTAATTTCTCGGTTTGTTTTTGTGTTTTATCGTACAACACCATCTTTAATTGCCTGCTTTTTCACAGCTTCGGCAATTTCAGAAGCAACATTTCTGTCAAGAGCAAACGGAATTATGTTTTCTTCATTCAGCTCATTTTCAGGTATGTGCTCAGCAAGCGCTTTCGCGGCAGCAATTTTCATATTTTCTGTTATGGAAGTTGCATCGGCATCTAAGGCACCTCTGAAAATACCCGGGAAAACAAGAACATTGTTAATCTGATTAGGAAAATCGGAACGTCCTGTGCCTACTATTCGGGCACCTGCATTTTTTGCTTCATCCGGCATGATTTCGGGAGTGGGATTTGCCATTGCAAAAATAACAGAGTCGTTATTCATAAGCTTTACCATATCTGCTTTGAGCACACCGGGAGCAGAGACACCTATGAATACATCGGCATTTTTTATTGCAACAGAAAGGTCGCCCTTTAAATTTTCCTTGTTAGTTGTTTTTGCAAGAGAAATTCTTTCTTCGCCGAGTGAAAGGTCGGTTTCTTCAATAATACCCTTTTTGTCAACGAGAACCATATTTTCAGCACCCGCAGCAATAATCATCTTTGAAATAGCGGTTCCGGCAGCACCAAGACCGTTTATAACAATTTTTGCGGTTTTTATATCTTTTTTTACAACCCTTAAAGCATTGAGGAGTGCGGCAAGTACCACTACTGCAGTACCGTGCTGGTCATCGTGGAAAATAGGAATGTCACAGCATTCTTTTAACTTTTTTTCAATTTCAAAGCATCGCGGTGCAGAAATATCTTCTAAGTTAATTCCTCCGAAACTGCCTGAAATGAGCGAGATTGTTCTGACAATTTCATCAACATCTTTTGATTTTATGCAGAGTGGGAAGGCATCAACATCAGCGAAAGCTTTAAATAAAGCACATTTGCCCTCCATAACAGGCATACCTGCTTCAGGACCTATATCACCCAAGCCTAAAACAGCAGTTCCGTCTGTTATAACTGCTACAAGATTATTTCTTCTTGTGAGCTCAAAAGATTTGTTTACATCCTTTTCTATTTCAAGACAAGCCTCTGCAACACCGGGAGTGTATGCCAGAGACATATCTTCTCTTGTTTCAATGGGACAACGGGTAACAACTTCAATTTTTCCGTTCCATTCGTAATGCTTTTTTAAGGATTCTTGTCTTATATCCATTTAAAATTCACCTTGCGAGAATTATTGGTTTGCCTGTGATTTCAGGTATGCGTTAATGAATCCGTCTAAATCGCCGTCCATAACTGCATTTATATTACCGTTTTCAAAGTTTGTTCTGTGGTCTTTTGCAAGAGTATAAGGCATAAACACGTAAGAACGAATCTGACTGCCCCAAGCAATTTCTTTCTGAACACCCTTTATGTCACTTATTTTATCAAGATGCTCTCTTTCCTTGATTTCGATAAGCTTGGATTTGAGCATGCGCATAGCAACCTCTCTGTTCTGGTGCTGACTTCTTTCAACCTGGCAAGAGCATACGATTCCTGTAGGTATGTGAGTAAGACGAACTGCAGAGGAGGTTTTGTTAACCTTCTGGCCACCTGCACCGGATGAACGGTAAACATCCATTTTAATATCCTCAGGTGCAATATCAACCTCAATTGTGTCATCAATTTCGGGCATAACCTCTAAGGATGCAAATGAAGTGTGACGTCTGCCTGAAGCATCAAAAGGAGAAACGCGAACAAGGCGGTGAATACCGCTTTCGCTCTTCATATATCCGTAGGCATTTTCGCCTTCTATAAGAATAACTGCAGATTTAAGACCTGCTTCATCGCCGTCAAGGTAGTCAAGTGTAGAAACCTTGAAGCCGTGTCTTTCACCCCAACGGTTGTACATACGGAAAAGCATCTGAGCCCAGTCCTGTGCCTCAGTTCCGCCTGCACCTGCGTGGAATGTAAGAATTGCGTTGTTTGAGTCGTACTCGCCTGTGAGGAGTGTTGAAAGTGTCATAGCATCAAGCTGAGAAACGAAGGAGTCAACACTACCGCGGCATTCATCAAAAAGAGATTCATCCTCTTCTTCATTTGCTAATTCAATTAAGGTGAGTGTATCATCAAAAACTGCTCTGAGGTCATCATAAGCCTTAATTTTACTTTTTAAAGCAGCTGTACGCTGAACAATTTTCTGGGAATTCTGAATATCATCCCAAAAACCGTCCTGAGCACTCTGCTCCTCTAAATCTTTGACTTCTTCAGCCATTTTTTTGAGCCCTAAGGCTTCAGATAAATCATTAAGTTTATCTTCATAAGACAGTAATTCGAGTCTGAGTTCTTCAAATTGAAGCATATTAAAAAAATCCTTTCCAAAGAAATAATTTATTTCATATTTTACCAAATACTTATTATAACCAATTTTAGTCAATATGTAAAGAATAAGTTTTAAAATTATTTAAGTTTATTAAGTTTCAGGCAAAATAATAAAATAAAACACTTGCAAATATTTATTCAATATGGTATCATACACAATGTATGAAAGGCTTTGACGAAGACAGTAGGTTTTTAAGAAAATCTCAAAGCGAGTCGGGGACGGTGCAAGCCCGGCAGATTTCAAAAGCTGAAAATCACTTCTGAGCTGAAAAGCTGAAACTGCAGTAAGCTTTTACGGAGACTCACCGTTACAGGAGTGGCGTATGACAGTACGCAGTAATAAAGGTGGTTGCAAGTTAGTCTTGTCCTGTTATTACAGGGCAAGCTTTTATTTTGCACAAATACAGGAGGAAAAAGAATGTACGATCCAATTTCGCCAAATGTAAATTTTGTTGAACAGGAAAAGCAAATAGAAAAATTCTGGCGTGATCAAAAAATCTTTGAAAAAAGTATTGAAGACAGAAAAGACGGTACACCATATGTTTTCTATGACGGCCCACCGACAGCAAACGGTAAGCCACATATCGGTCACGTTTTAACACGTGTTATAAAAGATATGATTCCGCGTTACCGCACAATGAAGGGCTGTATGGTACCGAGAAAAGCCGGTTGGGATACCCACGGTCTTCCTGTTGAGCTTGAAGTTGAAAAGCTTTTAGGTCTCGACGGTAAGGAGCAAATAGAAGAATACGGTCTTGAACCATTTATAGGTCACTGTAAAGAAAGTGTGTGGAAGTACAAGGGTATGTGGGAGGATTTTTCACGTACAGTAGGCTTCTGGGCAGATATGGAAAATCCATATGTTACTTATCATAATGATTTTATTGAATCTGAATGGTGGGCACTTAAAAAGATTTACGAAAGAAATCTTCTTTACAAAGGCTTTAAAATTGTGCCTTATTGCCCTCGTTGCGGAACACCGCTTTCATCTCACGAGGTAGCACAAGGCTATAAAACAGTAAAAGAACGTTCTGCAGTAGTTCGTTTTAAGGTTGCCGATGAAGATGCATATTTCCTTGCATGGACAACAACACCGTGGACTCTTCCGTCAAACGTTGCACTTTGCGTTAACCCTGATGATACTTATTGCAAGGTAAAGGCAAATGACGGTTATACTTACTATATGGCAGAAGCTCTTCTTGATAAGGTTTTGGGCAAGCTTAAAACAGAAGAAAAAGAGGCTTATGAAATTCTTGAAACATATAAGGGTGCAGATTTAGAGCACAAAGAATATGTTCCTCTTTTCGATTACGTAAAGCCACTTTGCGACAAGCAGAACAAAAAAGGCTTCTTTATAACAACTGACAGCTATGTTACAATGTCAGACGGTACAGGTATTGTTCATATTGCGCCTGCATTCGGTGAAGACGATGCTAAAGTCGGCAGAAAATATGACTTACCGTTTGTACAGTTGGTTGACGGTGCAGGCTTAATGGCAGAGCCGACTCCTTATGTTGGCACATTTGTAAAGGATGCCGACAAGCTCGTTTTAGTTGATCTTGAAAAAGCAGGGCTTCTTTTTGATGCACCTAAATTTGAACACGAATATCCGCACTGTTGGAGATGTTCAACCCCTCTCATTTATTATGCAAGAGAGTCTTGGTTCATTAAAATGACTGATGTCAGAGAAGATTTGATTAAGAATAATAATACAATCAATTGGATCCCTGAAAGCATAGGCAAGGGTCGTTTTGGCGATTGGCTTGAAAATGTTCAGGATTGGGGTATTTCGCGTAACAGATATTGGGGCACACCTCTTAACATCTGGGAATGTGAATGTGGTTGCCGTCATTCAATCGGTTCTATTGAAGAATTAAAATCAATGAGTGACAATTGCCCTGATGATGTTGAGCTTCACAGACCATTTATTGATGCAGTTACAATCAAATGTCCTGATTGCGGTAAAGAAATGCATCGTGTTCCCGAGGTTATTGACTGTTGGTTTGACAGTGGTGCAATGCCGTTTGCACAACACCACTATCCTTTTGAAAATAAAGAGTTGTTTGAAGCACAGTTCCCGGCAGACTTTATTTCTGAGGCTGTTGACCAGACAAGAGGCTGGTTCTATTCACTTCTTGCAATTTCAACTCTTATCTTTAACAAAGCACCTTATAAAAACGTTATAGTTTTAGGTCACGTTCAGGATGAAAATGGCCAAAAAATGAGTAAGTCAAAGGGTAATGCAGTTGACCCGTTCGAAGCTCTTGAAAGCTACGGTGCAGATGCTATCCGTTGGTATTTCTATTCAAATTCAGCGCCCTGGCTTCCAAACCGTTTCCATAAGGACGCAGTTGTTGAAGGACAGCGTAAGTTTATGGGTACATTATGGAACACTTATGCTTTCTATGTTCTCTATGCAAATATTGATAAATTTGACCCGACA
>JAFVWD010000148.1 GCA_017501865.1 Clostridia bacterium
ACTGATATTACCAATATGTCCATAACCGAAAGAGCAAAGCTTGGTATCGGTTACGCCTTTCAACAGCCACCACGCTTTAAAGGTCTTACTGTCAGAGATTTGTTAAGTCTTTCTCATGGTAGTACACTCCCTGAAGATCAGTGCTGCACCTACCTTACAAATGTAGGTCTTTGCTCAAAGGATTACCTCAACAGAGAGGTTGACGCAACTCTTTCCGGTGGCGAAATAAAAAGAATTGAAATAGCGACAATTATGGCAAGGAATGTTGACCTTGCTATTTACGATGAGCCTGAAGCAGGCATTGACCTCTGGAGCTTCAATATGCTCATAGAAAGCTTCAAAAGAATTTCTAATCAGAATAAGCAAAGCATGATAATCATCTCACATCAGGAAAGAATTATGAAAATTGCAGATGAAATTGCAATCATTGCAAACGGAACAGTAAAAAAATCAGGACCGTGTGATGAAGTTTTTCCTCTTTTAATGGATGAATTCAACAATGTCTGCAATTTCAGATAAGGGGTGACAGTATGCAAAAAGTAGATTCACATATGTTGAAAACTATAGCTGATCTTCACGAGGTACCGCAAGGTGCTTACAACATACGCAAAAACGGCGAAAGCATCGGCAGGGTTTCAAGCGAAAACATTTCTATAGAAAGTAAGGAAGGCAAGCCGGGAATTGACATAACAGTAAAACCCGGAACAAAAAACGAGAGTGTGCACATCCCCGTTATAATTACCGAAACAGGTGTCGATGACCTGGTTTACAACGATTTTTATATTGGTGACGATGCTGATGTTCTTATAGTTGCAGGCTGCGGCATACACAATTCAGGCGACAAAAAAAGCGAGCATGACGGTATTCACCGCTTTCATATAGGAAAAAATGCCCGCATTAAGTATGTTGAGAAGCATTACGGTGAAGGCGAAGGCACAGGCGAAAATGTACTTAACCCTGTTACAGAAATTTTTATGGAAGAAAATTCCTACTGTGAAATGGAAATGGTACAGATTGAAGGTGTCGATTCAACAAAAAGAAACACCATTGCAAAGTTAGAGGCGGGTGCCCACCTTCTCATACTCGAAAAGCTTATGACTCACGACAATCAGGTCGCTCATTCTGATATGACAATTGAGCTTAACGGCGTTGATGCATCTTCACAGATTATTTCACGTTCAGTTGCAAAAGACAATTCCGAACAGGTTTTCTACCCGAAAGCAGTCGGAAACGAAAAATGCAGAGCCCATGTACAATGCGACTCAATCATTATGGGCAATGCACATATCCGTTCAATCCCTGAAATTGCTGCTAATCACTGTGATGCAAATATAATTCACGAGGCAGCTATAGGAAAAATAAATAATGACCAGCTTTTAAAGCTTCAGACATTAGGTAAAACCGAAGAAGAGGCAGAAGAAATTATTATAAACTGCTTCTTGGGTTAAGGTGACGGGAGCCGAACACCGCACGGTTTTGGAAGACAAAAAACGGCTTAATGTGACGAAAGATTTAAATTTTAGGCGTACGGGGTTCGACTCCCGTCACCTTAAGGAGGTATTTCTTTTGGAAAAAAGAGTTCTTGCATTTGATTTTGGTGCTTCAAGCGGAAGAGCTATTTTAGCTACTTTCGACGGCAAAAAAATTGAGCTTAACGAGGTACATCGTTTTTCTAACGATCCCGTAAGCATAAATGGTACTGTTTATTGGGATATACAGCGACTTTTCTTTGAAATAAAGCAAGGTATGCTAAAAGCCAAGGAATACGGCGGATTTTCGAGTGTCGGCATAGATACCTGGGGTGTTGACTTCGGACTTTTAAGAAAAGACGGTACTCTGGTTGAAAACCCCGTTCACTACCGTGACAAAAGAAACAGCGGAATGATTGAAAAAGCCGAGCAATATATGAGCCGTGAAAAAATGTACGACATAACCGGAATTCAATTTATGGATTTCAACACAATCTTCCAGCTCCTCTCATTAAAGGAGAATCGTCCTTACATTTTAGATGAAGCAGAAACAATGCTTTTAACACCTGACCTTCTCAACTATATGCTCACAGGTGTCAAATCTACAGAATACTCTATTGCTACTACCACCCAGATGGTAGATTTAAAAACAAATGACTGGTCAGATGAAATTTTAAATGCCTTGGGAATAGAAAAAAGATTACTGACTAAAATAGTACCTACAGGTACTGTCATAGGTCAGTTAAGCGATGAAATATGTGAAGAATTAGCTCTTCCGAAGGCTAATGTCGTTGCAGTTGCCGCACACGATACGCAAAGCGCAATAACTGCCACACCTTGTCAGGATGATGATTTTATTTTCATCAGCTGCGGCACATGGTCACTTTTCGGTACGGAAGTCAAGGAACCTATAATTAACGAAGCTTCAAAAAGACTTAATGTAACAAATGAAGGCGGTTACGATTATTCAACCGCATTCCTCAAAAATATTATCGGTCTGTGGCTTATTCAGGAAAGCAGACGTCAATGGAAAAGAGAAAATACTGACTACTCTTATGCTGACCTCGAAAAATTAGCTTTGCAATGCGAACCCTTCAAATGCTTCATCGACCCGGATTCGCCTGAATTCGGTTCAATGGGTAACATACCGAAAAGAGTTCAGGAGTATTGTAAAAAAACAGGGCAATACGTTCCGGAAACTCCCGGTGAAATTATGCGTTGCATTTACGAAAGCCTTGCACTTAAATACCGCTACACATTCGACGGCATAAAAGAATGTACCGGTAAAGAATATGACAGAATTCACGTTATGGGCGGAGGAACAAAAGACAAGCTTCTTCTTCAGATGACTGCAGAAAGCTGTGGTGTAACTGTTTTCGGCGGACCTATTGAAGCAACCGCTCTCGGCAATGTTGCTGTACAGCTTATTTCAGAAGGTGCTATAAAAGACATTAAAGAAGCAAGAAAAATAATTGCAGAAGGCGAAAATCTCACATGCTATACCCCTGAAGAAAATGAAAAATGGGAAAGCGCATACAAGAGATTTAAAGAGATTATTTTAAAATGACAATTACACCGAGACTTACAACAGAGAACTTAGATTATGTCTTTTCTATTGCAGGAAGAATAATTTCAGAAAGTTCTGACAGATTACCCGCTTCAAACGGAGAAGCATATTCTGCAAGGCTTCTTTTAAACGAACTCAGAAATTACTGTGATGAAACATCTGAGGAAACATTCACAACACACTTGAAGGTAGGCACATATCTTTTAAAAATACTGTGCATTCTCCTTATTATTTCAGCAGTAATTTTCAAAATTGCCGAAACCAACGGGTATGTTGCACCTGTTTGTATTTGCACGGTGCTGAGCATTCTTATATTTTCAGTTTTTTCATATAAATTCTTTTTTGACGGCAAGGGACTTGATATGTTCTTTCCGAAAAGAATGTCTGTCAATATTTTTGCAAAGCGCTTTGCGCACTCACAACCACAAAACCGTGTTGTTCTTGTAGCGCGTGCAGATGCACCGAAAAGGCAACGTTTTTTCCTTTTCAAAACAAATCTCACGACGGTGCTTTTAGCTTTATGTGTATTAGGTAATTCTTTCACCTTCTGCTCATGCATAATGTATCTTTTTGCAGGCGCACCTGAAAACAACGGAACTTTCTCATTTTTATCATCGGTTTCATTACTGTTTTCAGTAATTTATCTTTTATCTGCACTCCTGGTAAATCCCTTCAAGGCTGCAAGCGGTCTGAGTTCAAGCATTATACCGGCTGCAACACTTGTCGCTATTATGAAGCAGATGCACGAAAATAATTTCAGATATAATCAGACTGAGTTCTGTTGCCTCATTGTCGGAAGCGAATACTCAAACCATGCCGGTGCGTATGCATTTGCTTCAAAATACAAAAGGATTTTCAGAGATATGCCAACTGTTTTCATCCCCTTGGAGGAGCTTACTACCTCCAGGCACCTGGCTATTTTCTTTAAGGACGGCAGCGGTAACGAAGGCAGTAACGACACTGCAAACATTGTTTCTGATGCTTGCGAAAGTCTGAGTATAAAAGCTCATAAGGAGAGCACTATTGTCGGTACCTCGAGCTTCACACCATTTACCGTTCACCACTTTGCCTCCTGCTCTTTGGGAACCTCTAAAAAGCACATAAACAAGTGCTTCAGTCTTAAGGATACACTTTCGAATGTGTCGCGTAAAACAATTTTTGATGCAGCAAACATACTTATGGAAACCACTAACTATTATGATAATTCAAGACTAATTTAATATGGAGTAAACTATGGCTAAAATTTTAAATTCTAAAACAAAAAATATCCCTTGGCAGGACAAGCCTGAAAATTGTACTGACCCTGTATGGAGATACACAGAAAACCCAATTATCGACCGTTCCTTTGTAAAGGATGCAAACAGCATTTTCAATTCTGCAGTTGTAAGACGCGAAAAAGAAAATGACTTTGCAGGTGTCTTCAGACTTGATGATATAACAAGAGAACAATATCTCGTTACAGGCTTCAGTCCTGATGGCATACATTGGAAATTGAATGATGAAAAAATCTTCCGCGGTTACGACCCTCGTCTTTGTGAAATAGACGGGAAATACTACCTTTCATGGGTTTGCCATACTGACAGAGGTACATCTATAGGCATTGCCGTAACAGAAGATTTCATTTCCTGGGACAGAAAAGAAAATGCGGTTTTGCCCGTTTCAAGAAACGGTGTTTTATTCCCGAGAAAGGTAAACAATGAATATATGATATTCACTCGTCCTTGTGACAAGGGGCACACCCCTTATGGTGATATTTTCTTGAGCCACAGCCCTGACCTTACATATTGGGGTAAGCATCGCTTTGTTATAAAACCAGAGAACAATTGGGAAATGACTAAAGTAGGTGCAGGACCTACACCTATCGAAACAGATGAAGGCTGGTTGTGCTTTTACCACGGTGTTATTACAAGCTGTAACGGCTTTACATACAGCATGGGAGCTATGATTACAGATATTAACGAGCCTTGGAAGGTATTACACAGAGCTGACTGCTATTTATTGAGTCCTCGTGAAAATTATGAATTCGTGGGCGATGTTCCTAACGTTGTTTTCCCTTGTGCTGCTCTGGCAGACTCTGAATCCGGTAAAATTGCTATTTACTACGGCGGAGCTGATACAGTTGTAGGACTTGCCTTCACAACAATTGATGAAGTTGTCAGCTTCATTAAAGAACACGATATGATTAAGTAATATGAAAATCAAAGAATTTATTGGTAACAAAGCTTTTTATCGTATGACACTAAGCATAGCCGTGCCGATGATGGTGCAAAATTTCATTACTAATTTTGTAAGCCTTCTGGACAACCTTATGGTCGGGGCTCTCGGCACAGAGGATATGTCAGGTGTATCCATTGTAAATCAATTGTTTTTCGTTTTTAACTTAGCACTTTTCGGTGCTGTAAGCGGTGCAGGAATTTTCACCTCGCAGTTTCACGGCAAAAACGACGTCGACGGCATACGGTTTACCATAAGATACAAAACCATAGTTGCGGTTTTACTTACTGTAGTTGCAATTTTGGTTTTTATTTTCTTTGGTGATTTTTTAATAGGTCTTTATCTTCACGATACCGACCAATCCTCAAATCTGGAATTAACTGCAGATGTTGCAAGAAAATATCTGAACATTATAACAATAGGTTTGCTTCCTTTTGCTGTTTCAAATATTTTTGCAAGCACATTAAGAGAAACCGGTCAAACCGTTATTCCTATGGTTACAGGTTTTGTTGCCGTTTTTGTCAACTGCATTTTAAACTACATTCTTATATTCGGTAAGTTAGGTTTCCCTGCTCTTGGCGCTTCAGGTGCTGCCACAGCAACTGTTATAGCACGTTATGTTGAATGTCTTGTTTTAATTTTATATGTTATAAAGAAGAAAAAAGAGTTCCCCTTCTTTAAGGGAGCATTTAAAAGCCTTTATATTCCAAAGGATTTATTTAAAAATGTTACCGTTAAGGGAATGCCTCTTTTACTAAATGAATTTTTATGGTCGGCAGGAATGTCAATTCTCAGTATGAGCTACAGTCTCCATGGAATTGCCGTAGTTGCAGGCTACAGTATTTCTTCTACTGTCGTTAACCTTCTCAGCATTATTTTCCAGGCATTAGGCTCGAGTATAAGTATAATAATCGGCAAACTCTTAGGTGCAGGCAAATTCGACGAAGCTGTTTCAACCGTAAAAAAAATATTCGCATTCACACTTTTCTCAAGTGTTCTCGTAGGTGCTTCTATTTTCTTGTTTAGTTCTCCTATATTAAAGCTTTACAATACCTCTGAGGAATCAAAAATGTATGCGGAATTTTTTATGAAAACAGTCGCACTCTTCACACCTGTTGCAGCATTTGCCCACGCATCATACTTCACCTTGCGTAGCGGAGGTAAAACGCTTGTTACATTTTTATTCGACAGTGTATACCTTTTAGGCTGTGCTGTTCCTGTTACTTTTGCACTTTATTATATTTTTGATTTATCAATATTTGTTATTTTCCCTATTGTCCAGAGCTTTGACTTAATTAAAGATACTATAGGTTATATACTCATTAAGAAAAAAGTATGGGTAAATAATATTGTTGATAATTAAATATTTCGTTCACTAAAAAATAAAATGAGCTGTAAAAAAACGCAGGTTTTTTTACAGCTCATTTTTAGGGGATAGGGAAAAAAGATGCAGAATGGACAAACTGAGCAAAATCAAGGCGATAGCC